>JADCGK010000217.1 GCA_020249045.1 Azospirillum sp.
CGCATGGGCGCCGCTCACGGCGCGATGGTGGCGCCGACCATTCAAGTCGGCATGTCGCAATTCCATCTCGACTTTCCCGGGTCGCTGTCGTTGCGGCCGTCGACGCTGATGGCCGTCGTGCGCGACCACATCGCCTCGCTCGCGCGAACCGGATTCGAGCGCGTCTACTTCCTGAACGGGCATGGCGGCAACGTCGCGCCGACGCGCGCGGCGATCCAGGAATACTACGCCGAATTGTCGATGGCCGGCCGCGACGCCGACGCCAAGGTGCGCTGCAAGCTGAAAAGCTGGTGGGAGTTGCCGCGCGTGGATGCCCGGCGCAAGGCGCTTTACGGCGCGGGCGAAGGCTTCCACGGCACGCCCTCCGAACTCGCTATCACGATGGCGGCCCACCCCGAGGCGATCGCCGAGTTCGCGTTGCCGCCGCCCGCCTCGCACGGCCGCGACGATCTTCTCGAGCACGCCGGCGACAATTACTACGAGGCTGCGGATTTCCGCCGCCGGTTCCCCGACGGCCGCGTGATTTCCGATTCCGCGCAGGCCACGCGCGCGGCGGGCGAGGCGTTGCTCGCTTTGGCCGTCGAGGATTTGGCCGAGGATTTCGCGCGCTTCGCGATGTCGGCGTGAAGCCGCTAGCGGCCCTGGGCCATGCGCGCTTCGAGCCGCCGCACGAGCCACGACACGACCAGGATCAGCAGCAGATACTCGAGCACGAGCATCGTGTAGATCTCGAGCGGCCTGTACTCGATCAGCACCAACTCCTGCGCGCGGCGCGTCAGTTCCTGGTAGCCGACGACCGAGACCAGCGAACTCATCTTCAACACGTAGACGAATTGGTTGCCCAGCGCGGGCAGGATCTTGCGGATCGCTTGGGGCAGTACGATCAAGCGCATGGTCTGCCAGCGCGTCAGACCCAGGCTTTTCGCGGCCTCGCTCTGGCCCACAGGCACGGATTGGATTCCCGCGCGGAAAATCTCGGCTTCGAACGCCGCATCGGAGATCGCAAGCGTGGCGATGCCCGCGATCATGACCGAAAACTGGATGCCCGCGACCACCGGCAGCCCGTAATAGACCCACAGCAACAGCACCAGAACGGGTACCGCGCGGAAGACCTCGACGTAAACGCGGTTGAGCCAGCGCCACGCCCGCGCCTGGGCCATGCCCGCCATCGCCAGCAACGCTCCGACGACGACGGACAGCACGATCGCCGCGACCGAAATCGTGATCGTCGCGATCAGACCGTCCGCGAGGAAGGCGAGATTCTTGAGGCCCCGCGGGTCGAGCGGAGAGACGACGTACCAGCCCCAATTGTAGGAATGTCCGCCGCAGCCCGACAGCGAAACGGCCCCGGCGCAAGCCAGGGCCGCGCGCGCGATTTTCCCCCCGGTCAGGATTTGGGCAGCCACTTGTTCTCCAGCGCCTCGAAGAACCCTTCGCGCGCCTTCAAGCCGACCCAGGTGTTCACGTAGTTCAGCCAAATCGGATCGTCCTGCGCCATCATGAAGGCGGCCGGGCGGCGGTTGCGCGGTTCGATCGAGGCGGGCAGCAGCGTCAGCGCGTCGAAGCGGCGGACCAGCGAGGACGCTTCGACGTTGCTGGTCAGCGTCAAATCCGCGCGGCCGGCGAGCACCTCCTGGAAGCCGGTCGCCGGCGCCTGCACAGAAACCAGACGCGCGCGCGGGAAGTGCCGTCGCGCCTGATCCTCGAACACCGTGCCCATCGAAACGGCCACGCGCACGCCGTCGGCGTTGATCGCTTCCCAGCTGCCGAAGCGGCCGGCGGCGGATTTCGCCGCGACGGGAACCGAGCTGAACTCGAAATAGGGCGCCGTGAACGCCGCGCCGCGCGCGCGCGCCATCGTGACCGATGCGCCCGAGAAGATATCGAAACGGTTGGCGCCGATCCCGGCCACGATCTGGGCCCACTCGGTCTGCACCCATTCCACGCGCACGCCGGAATCGGCGGCGAGTTGGGTCATCGCCTCGACGTCGAAGCCTTGATAGGAGTTGGTGGACGTGTCGCGGAAGCTCATCGGGTTGAAGTCGCCCGTCGTGCCGACGCGCATCGTCCCGCGTTCGAGGATCTGCTGCAGGCGCGAGCGCCCGGCGGCGGCCGGCGCCTGGGCCTGGGCGGTTTGGGCGACGGCGAGGGTGCCGCCGCCGACGAGACCCGCGCCGAGTGCGCGGGCGATATCGCGGCGATACATCGGTACGCTCCTTATCCTGAGGTTCGAGAGACTTCCCGTCGCCACAGTAGAGGGCGGGGCGCCGCCGTCAAGATGCCGGACATGAGGTCGGGTCATGGAAAGATGAAGTCGCCCGGCTGGCGGGGCGTCCCAGGCTTGGGCAAACTGTCGGGCGATGGGGGATTATTCCTTTTTCGGTCTGCTGCGCCACGCCTTCGCCGGCCACGCCGAGTGGCCGCGCGCCTGGCGCGACCCGCCGCTCAAACCGCACTACGACGTGGTCGTCGTCGGGGCGGGCGGGCATGGCCTCGCGGCGGCCTATTACCTCGCCGCGCGCCACGGCATCCGCAACGTGCTGGTTCTGGACAAAGGCTGGATCGGCGGCGGCAATACCGGCCGCAACACGGTCACGATCCGCGCCAATTACTTGCGCGAACCGTCGATCCGCTTCCATGCGGAAGGTCTGCGGATGTGGCGGGAGTTGTCCGGCGCGCTCGGCTTCAACGTGATGTTCTCCGAACGCGGTCAGCTGGACCTGATCCAAACCTGGGCGAAGTTGCGCGATGTGAAGCGCCGCCGGTCGACGATGGCGTTGGCGGGCGTGCCGTTCGACATCCTCACGCCCGCCCAAGCCCGCGCGCGCGTGCCCATCCTCGCCCCCGAGGGCCCCACGCGGTTGCCGATCCTGGCCGCGACGTGGCACCCGACGGCCGGCGTGGCGCGGCACGATGCGGTCGCGTGGGGCTACGCGCGCGCGGCCGACGCACTGGGCGTGGATATCGTCCAGAATTGCGAAGTGCGCGCGATCCGCCGGGCGGGTGGGCGGGTGACGGGTGTCGAGACCGCGCGCGGCTTCGTTGCGGCCGGCAAAGTCGGGCTGGCGGTATCGGCCCATGCGGGCGTCCTGGCGGCGAGTGCGGATCTGCGCCTGCCCATCGAAACCGTGCCGTTGCAGGCGTTCGTGTCGGAGCCCTTGAAGCCGATGCTGTCTTGCATCGTCAATTGCCCGGGGCAGGTCTATCTCAGCCAGACCGACAAGGGCGAACTCGCCATCGGCGGCGGGTCCGATCCGGTGCCCTCCTACGTCCAGCGCGGCGATTTCGCCACGATCGAACGCGTCGTCACGGCATTGCTGGAGATTTTCCCCGTGCTGGCGCGCGTGCGCTTGCTGCGCCAGTGGACGGGGGCCATCGATCTTTGCCACGACACGTCGCCGATCCTTTCGAAAACGCCGGTCGAGGGGCTTTATCTCGATGTCGGCTGGGGCTCGGGCGGCTTCAAGGCGATCCCGGCGGGTGGGGCGGCCTTCGCGCGGTTGATCGCCAACGACGCGCCCGACGACGCCATTCTGCCGTTCGCCTTGTCGCGGTTCGAAAGCGGAAGGCCGCTTTACGAAACCGCCGGCGCCTCGAACCGGGACTAGACGCCATGCGCCTCGTCCCTTGCCCCACCTGCGGTCCGCGCGAAGCCGGCGAATTCGTGTGCTTCGGCGAACCGCGTCCGCGTCCGGACGGGACGCGTCCGCTCGCCGAGGCGATCTACGCGCGCGACAATCTCAAAGGCCCGGTCGCGGAGTTGTGGTGGCACCGTGCGGGCTGCCGGCGCTGGCTGACCTTGCGCCGGAACAGCGCCACGAACGCGTTCGTCGAATGAGCGGCTATCGCCTCAAACCCGTCGAGCCCGACGCGCGCGTGACGGTGCGCTTCGATGGGCGGGATTTCGAAGCCCGGCGCGGGGAAAGCCTCGCCGCGACGTTGCTCGCCGCGGGCGAGACGACCGTCGCGCGCAGCTTCAAATATCACCGGCCGCGCGGCATCGTCGCCCACGGCGCGCACGAACCCAACGCGCTGGTCCAGACGAAGGACGGCATGGCCCTTGCGACCCAGCTCGACGCGCGCGAGGGTCTCGACGCGCGGGCGGTCAATTGCTGGCCGGGCCCGCGTTTCGATCTCGCCGGCGTGCTGGATCGCTTCGGCGCGCTGCTGCCGGCGGGATTTCCCTACAAGACCTTCATGGGCCCGGGCGGCCGCGCGTGGCCGTTCTTCGAACGCGTCATCCGCGCTCTGGCGGGGCTCGGAACGTTGCCGACGCAAACGCGACCTTTGCGCATCGAAAAGCGGCACGCGCATTGCGAATTGTTGATCGTCGGCGCGGGTGAGGCGGGGCGCGCGGCCGCCGCCCAAGCGCGGCGGCCGGGGCTTCGCACGATCCTGGCCGATGACGGCGCGTGCCCGGATTTCGGCCATGTGACGTCGCTCGGCCATACAACCGTGCTGGCGCGGCATGAAGGCGGCTTGTTTCTCGCGCTCGAACGCGCGCCCCACCCCGGCCTCGATGCGCGGCTGTGGAAAATCCGGGCGGGTGCTGCCGTGCTCGCGACCGGGGCCGTCGAGCGGCCGCTCGTATTCGCGGGCAACGACCGGCCGGGCGTCATGCTTCTGTCCGCCATACTCGCCTATGCCCGACGGGATTTCGTCGCGGCCGGGCGACGGGTGCTGATCGCGTGCAACAACGACGAGGGCTACGATGGCGCGCTCGCTTTGGCCGAGGCGGGGGTGGGGATCGTCGGAATCGTCGATATGCGCTTGGGCGCCGGCGGCCCGGCGCGCGCGCGATTGGAACGTTCGGGCGTGCCGATCCACGAAGGCATGGCGATCGGCGCCGCGCGCGGTGTGCCCGTCGCCGGCGCGCGCCTCGTCCGGCTCGACGGCACGGATGCGACACGCGACGTTGCATGCGATGCGATCGCGATGGCGGGCGGGCATACGCCGCTTGTGCATTTGCATTCGCATGCGGGCGGCCCGCTCGCCTATGCGGGGGATGCGGCGGCCTTCCTGCCTGCGGGCGCGCATGAGGGCGCGTGGAGCGCCGGGGCGGCGAACGGCCGCGGGCTTGCCGCGGCGGCCGACGGCGCGCGCGCAGCACGGCTTGCGTTGGGCGGCCCGGCGGAGCCCGAGATACCGCTTTCGCCCGCGGGCGGCTTGCTCGCGCGCTGGGAATCGCCGCCCGCGCCCGGGGCCGACAAGGCGTTCGTCGATTTCGGTTCCGATGTGACGGCGGCGGACATCCGTCTTGCCGCGCGCGAAGGCTACGATGGGGTCGAATTGCTGAAGCGCTACACCGCCACCGGCATGGCGCTCGACCAAGGCCGCACGAGCAACATGAACGCGCTCGACGTGCTGGCGCGCGCGCGCGGGCTCTCGCCCGATCGCGCCGGGACGACGACGTTCCGTCCGCCCTTCCTGCCCGTGCCCTTCGCGGCGTTCGCCGATCCCGGCGGGCCGCTGTGGAAGCCTTCGCGCGTCACCCCGCTGACAGCGTGGCACGAGACGCGCGGGGCGAAAATGTACGAATCAGGCGCCAATTGGCGCCGGCCCGGCTATTACCCGCGCGCGGGCGAAACCCTCGACGCCGCTTGCGCGCGCGAATGCGCGGCCGTGCGCGAAGCCGCGGGCATCTACGATTCTTCGCCATTGGGCAAGTTCGAAGTCGCCGGCCCCGACGCGGGCGCCTTTCTGGATTTCGTCTACGCGACGCGGCTTTCGGATCTGAAGCCGGGACGCGGGCGCTACGCTCTGCAGTTGCACGAGGATGGGCGTCTGTTCGACGACGGGATCGTCTTCCGTCTCGCGCCCGAGCGGTTTTTCGTGACCACGACGACCGGAAACGCGGATGCGTGCCTGCAGCGCTTCTCCTATTGCCGTCAAGTCCTGCGGCCCGACTTGCGTGTGGTCGTCGCGTCGGTCACGGAGCAATGGGCGGATCTCGTGCTGTGCGGCCCGCGCGCGCGCGACGTGCTCGCCGCCGCCGCGATCGATCCGCCGCGCGACCTGCCGTTCATGGGCATCGCCGGGATCGAGCTTGCAGGACGGCCCGCGTTGGTCGCGCGCGCGGGCTTCACCGGCGAGATGTCGTTCGAGATGTTCGTTCCGGCATCGAGCGCGCCCGCGATATGGGACCGGCTGCTGTCGGCCGGGGCCGCGTTCGGGATCGCGCCGGTAGGGTCGGAAGCCAATCATGTTCTGCGGATCGAGAAGGGGTTCATTTCGGTGGGGCACGAGGGCGACGGCATTGCCGGGCCCGACGATCTCGGTCTCGGCTTCGCGGTCCACGCCGACAAGCCGGATTTCGTCGGTCGGGCCGCGTTGATGCGCGACCGCGCCGATCCGGCGCCGCGCCCGCAATTGGTCGGCTTGCTCGCGCGCGATCCGGCCTTCGTGTTGCCGGAGGGCGCGGCCGTCCTGCGCGCGGACGCGGCCGTGGGGCGCGGCTTCGTGACGGCGAGCTGCGCGAGCGGCGCCCTCGGCCGGTCCCTGGCGCTGGCGTTGATCGAGGACGGGCGCGCGCTGATCGGCCGGGACGTCGCCGTCGCGATCGACGGTGGGATCGCGGGTGCGCACGTCGTGCGGCCCGCCTTTTACGATCCGCAGGGGGCGCGTCAACGTGGCTGAGAAGGTTCTCGTCCGCCGGCTCGATCCGACGCCGGCGACGTTGGTCGCGTCCGCAACGCGGCCCGCAGGCGTCGGCGTCGAAATCGAGCCCGGCCAATGGCTGATCGACGGCGATGCGCGACCCCTCGACGCGACGCTCGTTTTGGACATGCGCGACGCTTATGTCGGATTCGCGGTGACGGGCGACGAAGCGGACGCGCTGCTAGCGCAAGGAATGGCGCTGGATTTCGCGCGGCTGGCGCCCGACTTCGCGGGCCGCGCCAAGCTCGGGGAAATCGCCGTGCTCATCGACCGGTGGCCCGGCGGCTGGCGCGTGCGGTGCGAACGATCCTACGCCGAATGGCTTGCTGGTTGGTTCGCGCGCGCGGCGGCGCTCATGTCTTCGACTGGCGGTATTTGAACGCCTTGTCGAAGCGCCCGACGATGTATTCGCCGCAGGTGATCGGCGGGTACTTGGCCTGGGCGGGATCGTCCAGCAGGTCGCGCGGATCGACGACAGTGTCGGGATGCGGATCGAAGAACACCGCGATCGAATAGCGTTCGCGCCCCGATTCGTTGACCACGCGATGCGGGTTGGACGCGAAGCGCCCGTTCGTCCAGCGATGCATCAGATCGCCGATATTGATGACCAACGTGCCCGGGATCGGGTGTGCCGTCACCCATTTGCCGTTCGCGCCCAAGACCTGCAGCCCGCCGACCATGTCCTGGGCCAGAAGGGTCAAGCCGCCGTAATCGGTGTGCGGGGCGACGCCGAATTGCAGCTCGCCCAACTCCGGCGGCTGGGGCGGGTAATAGATCGCCGAACCGCGCGCCAGCGGCTTGGCGAAGGCCCGTTCGAAGAACCGGGGCTCGCGCCCCAGGCTGGCGGCGAGACCCTTGAGCAATCTCTGCCCGCACGCGCAGATGCCGAGATAGTAGTCGTAGAACGCCGCGCGCATGTCGGCGGGGGCGGGCGGCCAGTTGTTCGGCCCCATCAGCGGTTTGCCCGCGCGCACGTCGGGATCCTCGGTGCCGAGTTCGAGCCCCCACAGGAAGCTCTCCTTCAGATCGATCTTCGCGCTGGCGTACATCTTGGCTTGCCCGACCGCCAGAAACCCGCGATGGCGCGCGTCGATTTCGGCCTTGCGTTTGTCCGCTTCGGGCATCGCGAAGAAGGCTTTGCTCGCGGCGAACGCGCGCGCCACCGTCGCCTCGGGCACGCCGTGATTGGCGACGTAGAAGAAGCCGATCCGTTCGGCCGCTTCGCGCATTTTCGCGCCGGCGGCGGCGATCGCGGCGGGATCGTCGCCGGCGAGCGCGCCCGCGTCGATGACGGGGATTTCCTCGGGCGCGATGACGGTCGCTTTGGCGTAGGCCATGGTCGGGTCTTCCCATCGACGGCGTTCATGTGGGATGTTCGATGGCACCGAGTTTCACCCGGGAAACGACCGGATTCAACTGAACGAAATTCATGACCCCGTCGCCGCTGCTTCATTTGCCGCCGATCTCGGCGTTGCGCGCGTTCGAGGCCGCGGCGCGGTTGCGCAGCTTCACCCTGGCGGCCGACGAATTGGGCCTGACCCAAGGCGCGATCAGCCACCAGGTGCGCGGGCTCGAGGACCAGCTTGGCTTCGAGCTGTTCCGGCGCGAGCCGCGGCGCATCTCGACGACCGCCAAGGGCGAGCAACTGGCCCAAGCGGTGCGCGAGGGGCTGGGCACGGTCGCGCGCGCGATCGTCGAACTCACCAAGACCGATGCCGGGCCGCATCTGGTGGTGTCGACCTTGGCCGGCTTCGCGGTCAAATGGCTGTTTCCGCGGTTGATCCGCTTCGACGAGAAGCATCCGCGCATCGAATTGTCGATCGCGACGACCGGACAACTGGCGGATTTCTCGACCGGTGAGGCTGATGTCGCCATCCGCTACGGCCTGGGCCGCTACCCCGGTCTGCATGTCGAGAAAATCCTCGACGAGGACATGTTCCCCGTCTGCGCGCCCAAGCTGATGCGCGGGGCCAAGGCGTTGCGAAAGCCCGCCGATCTCGCCGGCGTGCCGCTGCTGCACGACGACATCACGAAGCTCGAAGGACATACGCCGGGATGGCGGCTGTGGCTGTCGGCCGCCGGCGTTTCGGGCGTGGATCCCGCCAAAGGCCGACGTTTCGGGCAGTCGAACATGTCGATCCAGGCCGCGATCGAAGGGCTGGGCGTCGCACTGGGGCGCGCGCCGCTGGTCGCCGACGATCTTGCGGCCGGCCGCTTGGTGCGGCCGTTCGATTTGGCCGTGCCCAGCGGCTATGGCTACTACTTCGTATGCCCGCCGCGCGCGCTCGAACGACCGAAGGTCGCCGCGTTCCGCGCCTGGGTACTGGCGGAAACGAAACTGCGTTAAGGCCGCGCGGGTGCGATGCGCGGCGGACGGGCGAAGACCCGCCGCACGAGCGGCTCGAACACCGACAAATCGGCTTCCGGGGCGTCGGCGTCGACCGTGTTTTGGTCGTAGCGCGCGACGAATTCGGCCGCCGCCTCGAAATGCGGATGGCCGCGCCACATTTCGCGCGCGTCGCGGTCGATGGTCGGATGGCCCTCGCAATGCCGATCCAGGAACACCGGATGGTGTTCGACGATCCAGACGGTTTTCTCGTCGACGTAAGGTGCAAGCAGCCGGGCCGCGAAGGCGCCGTGGGTCGTCGGGCAGGCGATGAAACCGATGTCGTGCAGCAGCGTCGCGACGACGTAGTCCTCGTCGCGCCCGTCGGCGAGCGCCAGCGTGGCCGCCTGCACGCTGTGCCGGTAGTTGTTCACGTGATAGCCGAAGCTCGGATCGTCTTTGGATGCGGACAGCAGGCGCATGACGTGCGCCGCTTGCAGATCGGCTTGATAGGGCGCGCGCTGGGCGGTCAGCACCGCCCAATCCTGCGGGCGGAAATCATCCATCGCGGCGGCGCCGACATAGGTCCAGGTGGGGTCGTGAAGCGGCGAACGGGTCATGGCGAGGCGGTCCGGATCGGGCGTGCGAAGGCGGCCTTGAAGCGCGCGCGGGTCTCCGCGCCGTGGATATAGGCATAATCCTGCGGGCTCGGCGCGCCCGGCGCAACCTCCAGCGCTCGGAAGACCGGGCCCGGCGCGGTCAGAATCTCGTCCAACGCGGCGGCGAACGCGTCGAGCGTGGCGAGGGTTCCCGTATTCGCGATGCCCGCCCCCCGGGCGAGGGCGGCGAAATCCAAGCGCTCGGCCGCCGGCAGCGGGTGGTTCCCGTTGGCTTCGTAGGCGCGATTGACGCAGACCAAATGCACGAAATTGCGCGGTGCCGCCTCGGCGACCGTGGCGAGCGATCCCAGATTCATAAGCAAGCTGCCGTCCCCGTCGAGCACGATCACGCGTCGGTCGGGCCGGCCGAGCGCCAAGCCGAGTCCGTGCGAAGACGCCAGTCCCATCGCGCCGATCGACAGGTAATTGAGATCGCGCGGCGCGATGCGCATCCAGTCGAACGCCGCCTGATAGGTCGCGACGATGGCTTCCTCGCGCACCCGTGCCGCCAGCAGCGCCAGGCATTCGTCGCGCTTCATCATGGCGCCGACACCTCGGGCGGCGCGCCGATCAGCACGCAGACGGGTCGCGATTCGGCGTAGGCGCGCTCGATCGCGGGGCCGACCAGCGCCTCGTCGGCACGGGACTCGAGCGCGACATGCGCGATCCCCAGCGCGTCGAGGATGGGTTCGACGATCCGAACCGCGAATTTGGCCGAACGGGCGGGGGCGACTCCCGCCTCCTTGCCCTGCAGGCCCACCATCAAGGCGATCGGCTGGGCGTATTCGACGCCGACCGCGCGCAGGGCGTTTATCGAGTCGAGCAGGCCGGTTTGCTGGATCAGAAGCACGGCGCGCCGCCCCGCGACCGCGAGGCCCGCGCAGATGCCGATTCCTTCGTCCTCCTTGCAGACGCGCACGAGTCGGATCTGCGGATCGCGCGCGAGCGGCCAAAGCAGCGCGTCGCTCGTGACGATGTCGGGCAAGGCCACGACGAACTCGACGCGCGCGCGCTTCAAGGCGGCGAGGATTTCGGCGCCGCGCGCGGTCATGCGGCCTCGCGCAGGAAACGGCCGAGCGCGGCGAGTACCGCGTCGGTGTCCGCGGCCGTGCCCACGCCGATGCGCAATTCGTTCGGATGATCGGGATCGCGCCAGTCGCGCACGAGGATCCCCGCGGCTTCGAGGGCGGCCATCGCCGCCGCGGCCGGGCGGGCGAGCGAGCAGGACACGAAATTGGCGGCCGACGGCCAGACGCGCAAACCCAATGCGCCGAGGCCGCGCGCGAGCCGTTCGCGCTCGTCCGCCACGGCCGCGAGCGTGCGCGCGAGATGGGCTTCGTCGGCGAACGCGGCGCGGGCGGCGGCTTGGCTGGGCGCAGGGACGTTGAATTGCAGCCGCGCGCGCGCGAACGCCTCGACGACCGTATCGTCCCCGCAGATCGCGTAACCGACGCGCAACGCGGCAAGGCCATGGGCCTTTGAGAACGTGCGGGTCGAAAGCCACGGACCTTTGCGCGCGCGCAGCAGCGCGAGCGCGTCCGGCCCGCCCGCATGACGCCCGAACTCGTAGTACGCTTCGTCGAGCAGCAGCAACGCATCCTGCGGCACGCCCGCGATCAAGGCGCGCAAGGCGGCTTCGTCCATCATGCCGCCCGAGGGCGGGTTGGGCGTGCAGGCGACGACCAGCCGCGTGCGCGGTCCGATCGCGCGCAGCAGCGCCTGCGCGTCGCACGCGCCGTGCGCATCGAGCTTGGCGCGGATCGGCGTCGCCCCCGCCAGCCGCGTCGACAATGCGTAGCGCGGAAAGCTGGGCGCCGGAACGACGGCCGAATCGCCGGCGGCCAACGCCACGACGGTCGCGAAATGGATCAGTTCGTCGCTGCCGCACCCCAGCACGATCCGATGGGCGGGCACGTCGAGCCGCGCGCCGATCGCCGCGGCCAATGCGCGGCCGGCGATGTCGGGATAGCGGTTGAGGTCCGCGAGCGCCGTCGCGGCGGCTTCGGCGGCGCGCGGCGACGGCGGATAGGGCGATTCGTTGAGTTGGAGCAGGCGCGGACGCGTCGCGGGGTCGGGGAAGTCGGCGAAGGTCGGCGGCCGGCGATAGGCCGGCAACGCCCGGATGGCGGGCGTGGCCCAACTCGGATCGGCGGCCGCTTCGCGCGTCGTCATGATCGGGCGAATCATAGGGGCGGGCCCGCGCGCCTGTCGAATGAGTTCGATTCGCGGCGGCGCGGTCGGCTTTCATGCGCCGGGGTTTCGTCGTAGCGTCGCGCGCGCGAAGCTTGCGCCCGGAGTCGTGAATCATGGAATACGCCGTTCTCGGCGCCTTTGTGGGCGCCAATTTCCTTGCGGCGCTATCGGGCGCCATATTCCCGCCGGGGGCATGGTACGCGACGCTCGCCAAGCCCGCCTGGCGGCCGCCCGATTGGCTTTTCGGGCCCGCGTGGTCGGTGCTTTACACCGCCAACGCCGTGGCGGGCTGGCTGGTCTGGAAGGCCGACGGCGGAACCGCACCGCTCGTCGTCTATGGCGTCAGCCTGGTGTTCAACGCCGGCTGGTCGGCGATATTCTTCGGCCTGCGGCGCATGGATTGGGCGTTCTATTGGCTGATCGGGTTGTGGCTGTCGGTCGCCGCGACGATCCTGGCCTTCGCCCCGCATTCGCAAACGGCCGTGTGGCTGCTCGCCCCCTATCTCGCTTGGGTCACGTTCGCCGGTGCCCTCAACCGGGCGATCTGGCGGTTGAACGCGGGCGCGCGCTCAGGCGACTTCGGCGGGTAGGCGGAAGCGCACAGCCTCTTCCACCCCCGGCAGCGAAACCAAATCGACCGGCCCGCGCGCGGCCAGCGCCGCCAGCAGGTCATCGACCAGGCGCTCGGGGGCCGATGCGCCGGCCGTGACGCCCAGCGTCGCCACGCCGTCGAGCCAAGCCCAATCGAGGTCGCGCGGATCTTCGAGCAGATAGGCGGGCACATACTCGGCAGCCAATTCGCGCAGCCGCGTCGAGTTGGAGCTGTTCGCCGCCCCGACGACGATCACCGCGTCGGCCGCGCGCGCCAATGCGCGCACCGCCGTTTGGCGGTTCTGGGTCGCGTAGCAGATGTCCTTGGTGTCCGGGCCGACGATGGTTGGAAAGCGCGCCTGCAGCGCTTGCGCGGTTTCGCGCGTTTCGTCGACGCTGAGCGTCGTCTGACTGACATAGGCGAGGCGCGCGGACTCGGCCACGCGCAACGCCGCCACGTCCGCCGGATTGCGCACGAGATGCACGGTTCCCGGAATCTGGCCGAGCGTGCCCACGACCTCCGGATGGCCCGGATGGCCGATCAGTACGACCTCGCGGCCTTGGGCGGCGTAACGTTGGCCCTCGAAATGGACTTTCTTGACCAGCGGGCAGGTCGCGTCGATCGCCGCAAGGCCGCGCCGCTCGGCCTCGGTTTCCACGCTGCGCGCGACGCCGTGCGCGCTGAAGATCGCGATCGCGCCGTCGGGGACTTGGTCGAGTTCGTCGACGAACACCGCACCCTTGGCGCGCAGATCCTCGACGACGTGACGGTTGTGGACGATCTCGTGGCGTACATAGACCGGGGCGCCGTGCTTGGCGAGCGCGCGTTCGACGATTTCGATCGCGCGTTCGACGCCGGCGCAAAACCCGCGCGGTTGAGCGAGGAGAACCCGCATGCGCGCTCCATCCCTCCCGGGTCCGGCCGCTCCAGGGCCTGGACGCGTCGAAGTGTCACATGAAACTGACACTTGCGCAAGACGGCGTCCTTAATCCGTGCGCGGCCGGGCGGCGCCTGTTAGGCTTCGCGCGCGGGCGTTAGGCGGGCACCGGCCTCGGGGGAGGCCGGCCGCAAAAGGGGGGATCGGCGGACCGATGGGCATTGCGTATCCGTTTTCGGCCATCGTGGGGCAGGACGAATTGAAGACCGCGCTGTGCGTCGTGGTCGTCGATCCGGGCGTCGGCGGCTTGCTGGCCCTCGGCGATCGCGGCACGGGCAAGTCCACGGCCGTGCGCGCGCTCGCCGCACTTCTGCCAAAGATGCGCGCGGTCGACGGATGCGCCTATGCGTGCGATCCGGACGGCGACGATTCCGCGTGCGGCGACTGCCCCGCGCGCGCGCGGCGCGGCGCCAAGGTCAAGCAGGTGCCGGTCCCCGTCGTCGACCTGCCTTTGGGGGCGACCGAGGACCGCGTGACAGGTGCGCTCGACCTGGAACGCGCGCTCACGCGCGGGGAAAAGGCGTTCGAGCCCGGGTTGCTCGCGCGCGCCAATCGCGGCTTTCTCTATATCGACGAGGTCAATCTCCTCGAAGACCATTTGGTGGATCTGCTGATCGACGTCGCCGCCTCGGGCGAGAACGTCGTCGAACGCGAGGGCTTGAGCGTGCGCCACCCGGCGAAGTTCACGCTCGTGGGCAGCGGCAACCCCGAGGAGGGCGAATTGCGCCCGCAACTGCTCGACCGGTTCGGCTTGGCGGTGGACGTGCGCACGCCCGGGGACGTCGCCGCGCGCGTGGAGGTCGTGAAACGCCGCGACGCGTTCGAGCGCGACCGTGCGGGCTTCGTCGCCGCGTGGAAAGCGGCTGACGCCAAGCTGCGCAACCGATTGGTCGCCGCGCGCGGACGGCTCGCGAAGACCGAAACCTCCGATGCGGCGCTCGCGCGCGCGGCGGGTCTGTGCATGAAACTCGGCACCGACGGCTTGCGCGGAGAGATCGCACTGGTGCGCGCGGCGCGCGCGCTCGCCGCGTTCGAGGGCGACCCGGCCGTGACGGACGCGCATTTGCGCCGGATGGCGGCGCCCGCGCTGCGCCATCGCTTGCGGCGCAATCCGCTCGACGACACGGGGTCGACCGCCCGGATCGAGCGCGCGTTGGCCGAGACGTTCGGCGCGTGAGCGCCATTCCGGATCCCGCTTGGGCGCGTGCCCTTCTGGCCGCACGGCTGTTGGCGTGCGATCCGCACGGGCTGGGGGGCGCGCGGCTCGCGGGGCCGCCGGGGCCCGCACGCGAGCGCTGGCTGGCCGAATTGCGCGCCCATTCGCCCGCGGGCGCGAAGCTCCGCCGCATCCCGGCGCGAATTCCCGACGAACGTTTGCTCGGCGGTCTCGATCTGGAGGCCACATTGGCCGCGGGCGCGCGCGTGGCGCGCGGCGGCGTGCTGGCCGAAGCCGACGGCGGGATCGTGTTGATCGCGATGGCGGAGACGTTGCCGCCCGCCACGGCCGCCAAGATTTGCATGGTTCTCGACGCTGGGACGGCGACGGCCGAACGCGAGGGCGTGTCGAGTGCCGCACCCGCCCGCATCGGCGTCGTCGCCTTCGACGAAGCCGAGCCCGACGAGACTCCTTTGGCGCCGGCGTTGCGCGAACGCTTGGCCTTCGATGTCGATCTTGCGGGCTTGCGCGTCGCCGATGCCCCACCCCTTGAACCCGATCCGATGGACCAAGCCGCGTCCGCGCCGGCGGCCGATGAAGCGACGATCGGGTGGCTTTGTGCCGCCGCCGCCGCTTTGGGCGTGGACTCCGCGCGCGCGCCGCTGTTCGCCTTGCGCGTCGCGCGGGCGCTGGCCGCACGCGAAGGTGTTGGGCGGATCGACGCTGAGCACGCGCGTGTGGCCGCCGAATTGGTCCTCGCACCGCGTGCCACGCGGCTACCGGTCGACGAGACGCCCGCATCCGAATCCCCGCCCGAACCGCCGTCTGACTCCGCGCCCCCCGATGCGGGCCCGCCCGACGAATCCCCGTCGCCCGACACGACCGAGAAACTCGACGACCGCGTGTTGGCGGCGGCGACCGCCGCCATTCCGCCCGGTCTGTTGGCGCGCTTGCAGGCCGGTGCGGCGGGCCGCGTGCGCGGTGCGGGCGGCCGGTCGGGCGGGGTCGGCAAGTCGGGTGCGCGCGGGCGGCCGGCGGGAACGATGGCGGGCGATCCCAAGCGTTCGGGCGTGCGGCTCGATTTGATCGCGACATTGCGCGCGGCCGCGCCATGGCAGCGCCTGCGGGCGACGAGTGCAGGCGAACCCGACGTTTCGGCCCCGCGCGTTCGCGTGCACCACGGCGATTTTCGCGTGCGGCGGCTGAAGCCGCGCGCCGTTTCGACGACCATCTTCGCGCTCGACGCCTCGGGGTCTTCGGCGTTGCATCGCATGGCCGAGGCAAAGGGAGCGGTCGAGCTGATGCTCGCCGAATGCTACGTGCGCCGCGATCGCGTCGCCGTGCTCGCCTTCCGGGGCCGGGGGGCGGAACTGGCTTTGCCGCCGACCCGATCGCTGGTGCGCGCCAAGCGCGCGCTCGCCGGCTTGCCCGGCGGCGGCGGAACGCCGATCGCCTCGGCGCTCGACGCGGCGGCCGAACTCGTCGCGGGCGTGCGCCGGCAAGGCGGCACGCCCAATCTCGTGGTGCTGACCGACGGCCGCGCCAACGTCGCGCGGGACGGGACGGGCGGGCGCGAAGCGGCGACGGCTCAAGCGCTCGACGCGGCCAAAGCGTTGCGCGCCCTCGGCGCGCGCGCGGTTCTGATCGATACGGCCGCGCGCCCTTCGCCCGACGCGCGGGCTTTGGGCGAGGCGTTGGGCGCCTTGTATCTGCCGCTACCCCAGGCGGATGCGCGCGCGCTGGACCGTGCGATAAAGGCGGGCCTGGGCTGAAGCGGCCGTCACGCGGCGCCGTGCGGCACCAGCCGATCGAGCACCTTGGCCGAGGAGATCACCCCGGGCACGCCCGCACCCGGATGGGTGCCGGCGCCGACCAGATAAAGACCCCGCACTTCCTCGCTGACGTTGTGCGGCCGGAACCAGGCGCTTTGGAACAGCGATGGCTCCATCGCGAAGCCGGCGCCGTTGACCGACAGCAAACGGTCGCGGAAATCCAGCGGCGTCATCATGCGCGAGGTGACGATGTGGCCGCCCAAGCCCGGAAGGATCGTGCGTTCCAGACGTTCCTGGACCTGCCGACGGAAAGGCTCCGCGTGCGCGGCCCAATCGATCCCCCCGCCGAGATGCGGCACCGGCACGAGCGCGTAGAATGTGTCGCACCCTGCCGGCGCCAGCGACGGGTCGGTCGCCGTCGGCCGATGCAGATAAAGGCTGAAATCCTCGGCCAGCGTCTTGCGCACGAAGATGTCGTCGAGCAGTTCGGCGTAACGCGGCCCCAGCACCATCGTATGGTGATAGACGTCGTCGTACCGGCGATCGACGCCGAAATACCAGACGAACAACCCCATCGAGTAGCGCGCGCGCGCGATTTTGCGATCGGTCCACCGCCGCCGCGGATGATCGGCCAGCAGCTTGCCGTAGGTCCATGCGGCGTCGGCGTTCGATATCACGATGTCGGCCGCGATCTTTTCGCCGTCGGCGAGCTCCACGCCCGACGCGCGGCCGTCCTCGACCGCGATCCGCGCGACTTCCGCCCCGTAGCGGATGCGTCCGCCCAGGCGTTCGGCCAAGCCAAGGATCCCCCGCACGAGTTCCCCCATGCCGCCTTTGGCGTAGTGCACGCCGTGCAGACGTTCGAGATGGGCGATCAGGCAGTAATACGCGGTTGTGGCCATCGGATTGCCGCCGATCAGCAGCGGATGGAAGCTGAACGCCACGCGCATCCGGTCGTCGCGGAAGAAGTCGCTGACCCGGCTGTAGACGGTCCGGAAGCCTTGCAGGCGGATCAGATCGGGCGCCGCGGTCACGAGGCTCGAAAGCGTATGGAACGGCTTGTCGGCGAGATCGGTGAACGCGACGCGGAAAATCCGCTCGCTTTCGCTGATGAAGCGATCGAAGCCGTCGACGTCGGCGGGCGCGAGGCGTCGCACTTCCGCGCGCATCGCGTCGAGATCGCCCGTGCAGCGCATCGTTTCGCCGTCGTCGAAGCGGATCAGATAGAACGGATCCATCCGCCGCAACTCGACGTCCTGGTCGAGACGGCGGCCGGCGAGGGCCCACAGCTCCTCGAGCAAGTAGGGCGCCGTGATGATCGTGGGACCCGCGTCGAACGTGAATCCGTCCTGGCGGAAGACGTAGGCACGCCCGCCGGGCGCATCGAGCTTCTCGAGGATCGTCACGCGCCAGCCGCGCGCGCCCAAGCGCACGGCCGCGGCGAGCCCCCCGAAGCCCGATCCGATCACGACGGCGTGCGGTCGCCGGTCGTCCGCTGGGATTGGCGTGGACATCGATTTCATCCTGCGGTCGCGGATTGGAGAACGGCGGGCGCCGCGGCCGTCGCGCGCGCGTCGTACCAGCCGACGTCGAGCGTCGCCACCTCGCCGAAGGGCACGCCGCGCGCCATGGCCATCCGGATGATGGGCCACGACGTCGCGGTCATCGTCAGGAACGGCAGCGGATCGCGCCATTCCCAGCTCACGTCGCGCGTGGTCAGCAAGCGGCGCAGATTGGCCGCGAAGTTTCCGCCCCGGAACAACGACATTTGGGTCTCGGTCAGCGCCGGGTAGAATTGCTGCAATACCGTTTCGGGCCGGCAAAGCGGTATGTGCGCGGGATCGAGCACCGCGCGCGCGAGGTCCGTGCGGCGCCAGAAATGCAGACCGCTCGTCGCGCGCGGATTGCACTCGATGCCCCACGGCACACCCGAATCGTCCACGACGATGTCGAAGGCGATGAAACCGGTCCAGCGTTCGGCCGCGACGAACCGCGCGATCCAGTCCTCGATCGCGGGATGGGCGACGCGCTCGAACGCGATGGCGACGGAGCCCGATTTCTGCGCGGCGCGGTAGACCACGGTCGACGAGATGCGCCCGTCATGCGCGATCGAACAGGAGCTGTACTCGGCGCCCGCCACGAAGCGCTGGACGATGGCGGGGGCCTCCGGATCGGGCGGCGGCAAATCCGCCCCGGCGGGCAGGATGCGAACGCCGCGGCCCGAGCACGAATGCACGGGCTTCACGACGACGGGCCCCCGTCGGACAAGATTGGCGGCGGCGGGCTCGCCCAGCGCATGGGTTTCCGGCGCGCCCAGACCCCAGGCCGCCGCGCGGCGCGCGAAACTGAGCTTGTCGTGCAGACGCAAGACCGCGTCGGGCGGCATCGTGAACATTGCGGTTCCCGCCGGCAGCCGGCCGCGCAAATGCGCGGCGTGCGGCGTTTCCTCGGAAACCGGCAGGACCAGATCGATGCGCTCCGCCGCGACGATCCTTGCGAGTTCGTCGAGATAGCGCGCCGGCTCGGACGCCGGCGGCGCCACGCGGAAGCTGCGCACGACCGCGCGCGACGCCCCGGCCAGATGCCGTTTGAACGGCTCGGCCACGAAAACGCGCCAACCGATCTCCGCGAAGCCGCGCGCGAGATCCAGCGCCTTGGGCAGGCGGCCCAGCGTCAGCAGAACGTTGCCCGTCATCGGCGCGCGCTCGCGCGGACGATCACTTGCCGGGCCGGTCGCGTGGTCAAGCGCGCCGCCGGACGGACCGTTTCGGGCGACTCGACGTGGAAATCGAAGCGCCGGAACAGCCGCGCGATCAGAAGCACCGCTTCGACTTGCGCGAAGCCCGCGCCCGCGCAGACGCGCGGCCCCAC
>JADCGK010000218.1 GCA_020249045.1 Azospirillum sp.
ATGCCGCCCCGCCGAATCCGCCCGCGCGATAGACCACGGGCAACATCGTCATGCCGATGCCTGCGGCGGCGGCGGCGGCGATCAGGCGGTCGGACATCTCCGTGACCGTCTCGTAGGGCCGGCCTTTGGGATCGGCGTGGACGTAATGGAACTCGGCCACGCTCGTGAAGCCGTGTTTGACCAGCTCGACGTAAAGCTGGGTCGCCACCGCCTCCATCTCGCGCGGGCCCAGTTTCGAAAGGAAGGCGTACATCGTTTCGCGCCACGACCAGAAATCGTCGTCGCCGGGGGCGGCGGTCTCCGCAAGCCCGGCCATCGCGCGCTGGAAAGCGTGGCTGTGCAGATTGGGCATGCCCGCCACGACCGGGCCGGGCAGCACCGTCGCCTTGCCGCGCGGCGAATCCGGCGCCACGGCCGCGATATCGCCCTTCGCGTCGACGAGGAAACGGACGTCGCGCGCCCAACCGTCGGGCAGTCGGGCGTGGGGGGCGAAAAACTCGGCCATCGAGGGATTGGTCCTGACGCGAACGGGGCGGTATTGTTGCCCGGTCGAACGCGGAGCTTCAAGACGGCAATGGCGATTCTGTACGAAAACGCGAATCTCGCGACGTTCGCAGGCGCGGGCTACGGCGTCGTGGAAGACGGCGCGATGCTGGTGGCCGACGGGCGCCTGGTTTGGGTGGGCCCGCGCGCCGACGCGCCCGAGGCGGCGTCGCGCGAGGATTTGGGCGGCGGCTGGGTGCTGCCGGGATTCGTCGATTGCCACACCCATCTGGTGTTCGGCGGGGATCGCGCGGACGAATTCGAGAAGCGCCTCGAGGGCGCCTCGTACGAGGAAATCGCGCGGGCCGGCGGCGGCATCAAGTCGACCGTCGCCAAAACGCGCGCGGCGAGCTTCGAGGATCTGTTCGATTCCGCCGCACGGCGGCTGCATTTCATGGCCGATCGCGGTGTTACGACGGTGGAGATCAAGTCGGGCTACGGGCTCGACGCGGAGAACGAGCTCAAGCAACTCGCCGTGGCGCGCGCGCTCGGCGAACGTTTGGGCGTGCGCGTGCGCACGACCTTCCTGGGCTTGCACGCCGTGCCGCCCGAATTCGCGGACCGGCAGGCCGAATATGCCGCGCATGTCGCCGCGATGATCCCGGCGGTCGCGCGGTCGGGCCTGGCCGACGCCGTGGATGCCTTCGCCGATTCGATCGGCTTCACCAACGCCGAGACCCGCCTCGTTTTCGATGCCGCGCGCGCGCACGGGCTGCCGGTGAAGCTGCACGCCGAACAGCTGACGAACCAGCGCGGCGCGGCGCTGGCCGCGTCCTACGGGGCGATGTCGGCCGATCATCTCGAACATCTCGACGCCGACGGGATCGCGGCGATGGCCGCGTCGGGCACCGTCGCGGTGCTGTTGCCGGCGGCGTTCTATTTCCTGCGCGACACCAAGCTGCCGCCCGTCGCCGCATTGCGCGCGGCCGGCGTGCGCATGGCTCTCGCCAGCGACTGCAATCCGGGCTCGGCGCCGGCGCTCGATCCGCGCCTGGTACTCAACATGGGCTGCACGCTGTTCCGCCTGACGCCCGCCGAGGCGTTGGCCGGCTATACCCGCGAGGGCGCCAACGCGCTGGGTCTGGGCGAAACGTGCGGCACGCTCGAAGCGGGCAAGGCCGCCGATTTCTGCGTTTGGGATATCGAACGGCCGGCCGATCTGGTCTATTGGATCGGCGGACCGGGCCCGCGGCGGATTTTCAGGAACGGCGAGGAATGAGCCAGATCTTCGATTTCATGCCGGGCGAGGGGCCCGTGCTCGTCAGCGTGCCGCATGCGGGCATGCGCATTCCCGAGGCGATCGCCAAGCGCATGACCGAACATGCGTTGACGCTGCCCGACACCGATTTCTTCGTGGACAAGCTTTACGCCGCGGCCCCCGTGCTCGGCTGCGGGCTCATCGTCGCCGAGCAATCCCGCTACGTCGTGGACCTCAACCGCGATCCGTCGGGTACGCCGCTCTACCCGGGGGCGGACAACACCGAATTGTGCCCGCTGTCGACCTTCGGCAAAGCGCCGGTCTACCGCCCGGGGCAAGAGCCCGACGCGGACGAAATCGCCGCGCGCGTCGAACGCGATTGGCGCCCCTATCACGATGCGATCGACGCCGAGCTTGCGCGCTTGCACGCCAAATTCGGCGTGGCCGTGCTGTGGGACGGGCATTCGATCCCTTCCCAAGTGCCGCGGTTTTTCGACGGGCGATTGCCGGACCTCAATTTGGGTTCCGCATCGGGCGCGTCGGCCGATCCGGAATTGACCGAGACGGCGCGCGCCGCCCTCGACGGCCCGGGCATGACGCTGGTCGTGAACGGGCGCTTCAAGGGCGGCTATATCACCCGCCGCTACGGCCGCCCGGCCGAGGGCTTTCACGCGCTGCAGCTCGAAAAGGCGCAGATCGCCTATATGGACGAAGCCCCGCCGTACCTATGGAGCGCTTCGCGCGCCGCCCCCATGATCGCCCGGGTGGAGCGAACGTTGCGCGCGCTCGTCGCCTGGGCGCGAACGCGCGCGCGCTAGCGCCAGGCCCACGGCCGCGCTTGGCGGTCGCGCGCGGCGAAGGCGGCGATGTCGGCGTCGAACGCCCGGGTGCGGTCGATCGCATCCCAGCCGTTCAGCAGTGCCGCGCGATCGGCGGGATCGATCGGGATCGGATGCGCGGTTCCGTCGGGCAAGCGTACTAGGTCTGCCGCCAGATCGACCGCGATCCGCGCGAACGGGGCGGCGGTCAGATCCGCCACCAGCTTGCGTGCGGTCGCCTCGGGCAACGTTACGGGCAGCAAGCCGTTTTTGAGCGCGTTCGCCCGGAAGATGTCCGCGAACGACACGCCCAACACGGCCCGGATTCCCCATTGCAGATGCGCCCACACCGCATGCTCGCGCGAGGAACCGCAGCCGTAATTGGCGCCCACCGCCAGGATCGTCGCCGTGCGCGCATCCGCCCGCGCCAGCGCAAAGCCGGGATCCCCGCGCCAATCGGCGAAGAACGCCGTCTCGAAGCCCGCACGCGCGATCGTGGCGCCGAAGCGCGCCGGGAAAATCGCGTCGGTGTCGACGTTGTCGAGGGGCAATGCGATCGCGGCGCCTTCGTGGCGCACGAACGGGGTCATGCGCGGCCCCCGAGGTCGCGCGGGTCGGCGATGGCCCCGGCGATCGCCGAGGCCGCCGCCGTTGCGGGCGAGGCCAGATGGGTGCGCGTGTTGGGGCCTTGGCGCCCCTCGAAGTTCCGGTTCGACGTGGCAAGGCAGCGTTCGTAGGGCGCCAGGCGATCGCCGTTGAGGCCCGCGCACATCGAGCAGCCCGGCTCGCGCCATTCGAAGCCCGCGCGCAGGAAGGTTTCGTGCAACCCCTCGGCTTCCGCCGCGCGCTTGACCCGACCCGAACCCGGCACCACGACCGCGCATGTATGCGCGGGCACGCGGCGACCGCGGATCTGCGCCGCCGCCGCCCGCAGGTCCGACAGTCGCGCGTTCGTGCAACTGCCGATGAATACGCGGTCGAGCTTGAGGCCCAGCAGCGGTTTGCCGGCCTCGATGCCCTGATAGTCGAGCGCGCGTCCGGGCGCATCGGCGGGCACGGGCGCGGCGATGTCGATGTTCTGCGCGGGATCGGTGCCCCACGTGACGCGCGGGGCGAGCGCGGCCGCATCGAAGGCGATGTCGCGGTCGAACGCGGCGTCCGCATCGCCGGGCAGGGCGCGCCAATCGGCCAGCGCACGGGCGAAATCCGCGCCCTTGGGCGCGAACTCGCGGCCCTCGACATAGGCGAAGGCGGTTTCGTCGGGGGCGATCAACCCGGCCCGCGCGCTCGCCTCGACGGCCATGTTGCACAGCGTGAAGCGGCTTTCCATGTCGAGCCCGCGCACGGCCGCGCCGGCGAATTCCAACGCATGTCCCAGCGCGCCGTCCACGCCGATCCGCGCGATCAGCGCAAGGATCACGTCCTTGGCGGATACGCCGGTCGCCAACGCCCCGTCGATCCGGACGCGCATCGTCTTGGGTTTCGTGACGATCAGGGTTTGGGTGGCGAGGACGTGTTCCACGTCCGACGTGCCGATGCCCCAGGCCCACGCGCCCAAGGCGCCCAGCGTCGTTGTGTGCGAATCCCCGCAGACGATCGACAGTCCCGGGAGCGCCAAACCGAGTTCGGGCGCGATCACGTGTACGATGCCTTGGTCGGGATCGGCGACGTCGTAGTTGCGGAACCCGTGCTCGCGCGCGGCGTCGCGCAACGCGCGGATCATCTCCGCCCCGCCGGGGACGCTCGCGTCGCCCCGACCGGGTTCCGTCGCCACGATGTGATCGGCCGTCGCGAAGGTCAGTTCGGGATGGCGCACGCGCCGTCCCTTTTCGCGCATCGCGGCGAAGGCTTGCGGGCTCGTGACGTCGTGGATGAGATGCCGGTCGATATGCACGAGCGCGCGCCCGCCGCCGAGATCGCGCACCGCGTGCGCGTCCCACAACTTTGCGAACAGCGTGCGCGGGCCTGCGGTCACTCGGCCGCGTAGCGCTTCTCGGCGTCCCAGTAGGCGGGAAAGCCGACCGCGTCCTGCAATTCGGGGAAGGTCAGCGACGGCGGCAATTTCGCGTCGTCGCCGGCGGCGAGCGCGGCGAAGGCCGCGCGCAGGGCGTGGATCGTCGCCGTCAACGCGGCGACGGGATAGACGGCGAGCCGATAGCCGATCGCCTGCAATTCGGCCGGCGGCAGCACCGGCGTCTTGCCTTGATGGACCATGTTGGCGAGGCACGGGCGCGGAATCGCGGCACAGAAGCGCTTCATTTCCTCGACGCTTTCGGGCGCCTCCAGGAAGACGATGTCCGCCCCCTCGTCGACGAAATCCTTGCAGCGCGCCAGCGCGTCCTCGAAGCCGTTGGGCGCGCGCGCGTCCGTGCGCGCCAGGATCAGGATGTCGCCCGCGCGCGCGGCGCGCAACGCGTCTCGGGTCTCGCACGCCGCGCGGATCTTCAGCTTGGCCTCCGCGCGCGAGACGACCGCCTTGCCCCGGGTATGGCCGCATTTCTTGGGCGTGACCTGGTCCTCGAGCATGATGGCCGCGGCGCCCGCGCGCGCGTATTCCTCGACCGTGCGGCGCACGTTCAGCGCGTTGCCCCAACCGGTGTCGCCGTCGCCCAGCACCGGCACGGCGCCGGCGGCCGAAATGACGCCGCGCAAGGAATCGAGCATCTCGCCCATCGAGATCAGCCCGGTGTCCGGCTGGCCGAGCCGCGCCGCCGAGACCGCGAAGCCCGACATGAAGATCACCTCGTGCCCGGCCTCGCGCGCGAGGCGCGCGCTCAACGCGTCGAACACGCCCGGCATCACGGCCAGCCGCTTTTCGGCCAGGCGCGCGCGCAGGATCTCGGCTTTGTTGACGAGGGCGGCGGTCATTGGGCATCTCCCGAAACGTATTCTTCGACCCCGGACATTAGCGGGCGACCGCGCGTCCTGCCAGGGCCGCTTGACCCCGGCGCGCGCCTCGCCTACCTAACCCCGCATGGCGCTCCGCGAAATCCTGGTCGCTCCCGACCCCCGCCTCAAGATCAAGGCACGTCCCGTCGAAACCTTCGACGACGCGCTGCGGACCTTGCTCGACGACATGGTCGAGACGATGTATGCCGCCAAGGGCATCGGTCTCGCCGCCCCGCAGGTCGGCGTTCCTTCGCGCGCCATCGTGATGGATCTGGCGCGCGAGGGCGAGCCGCCGGCGCCGCGCAAATTCGTCAATCCGGAGATCGTCTGGGCCTCCGACGAGGAAGTCCCGTGCGAGGAGGGATGCCTGTCGGTCCCGGGCCAATACGCCGACGTGACCCGGCCCGAACGCGTGCGCGTGCGCTATCGCGACGAGACCGGCGTGCGCCACGAGATCGATTGCGACGGCCTGCTCGCCGTCTGCATCCAGCACGAGATGGACCACCTCGAAGGGGTGCTGTTCGTCGATCACCTGTCCGCGCTCAAGCGCAACATGATGTTGCGCAAGGTGCAGAAGGCCCAGCGCCAGAAGACCGGATCCTAGGCGGGCCGGGGGCGGGCGGAACGCATGCGCCTCGCATTCATGGGTACGCCCGACTTCGCCGTCGGCGCGCTCGATGCCCTGATCGAAGCGGGCCACGAGATCGCGTGCGTCTATACCCAGCCGCCGCGCCCCGCCGGCCGCGGCCAGAAGGACCGGCCGAGCCCGGTGCATGCCCGCGCGCTCGAACGCGGTCTTGCCGTGCGCCATCCGACCTCGCTCAAGTCGCCGGACGAACAAGCCGCGTTCGCGGGCTTGTCGCTCGACGTCGCCGTCGTCGCCGCATACGGTCTCATCCTGCCCAAAGCCATCCTCGACGCGCCCTCGCGCGGGTGCCTCAACATCCACGCTTCCTTGCTGCCGCGCTGGCGCGGGGCCGCCCCCATCCAGCGCGCGATCGAAGCGGGCGATCCGGTCACCGGGATCACCATCATGCAGATGGATGCGGGGCTCGACACCGGCGCCATGCTCCTCAGATCACAGATTCCCATCGGCCCCGCGGCGACCGGCGGCGCGTTGCACGACGAACTGGCCGCGCTGGGTGCCGCGGCGATCGTGCGCGCACTGGCCACGCTCGACGATCTGCGGCCCGAGGCGCAGCCGCAAGCGGGCGTCACCTACGCGAAGAAGCTCGACAAGGCCGAAGCGAAGCTCGATTGGACGCGGCCCGCCGCCGAACTCGAACGCCGCATCCGCGCTTTCGATCCTTTTCCCGGCGCGTGGTTCGAAGCCAAGGGCGAGCGGATCAAGGTCGCGGGCGCGAAACTCGCCCCCGGTGCGGGCGCGCCGGGTACGGTTCTCGCCGCCCCGTTGGTGGTGGCGTGCGGCGAGGGCGCGCTGGCGCTGACCAAACTGCAGCGCGCCGGCCGTGCGGCGACCGACGCGGAGGCGTTCGTGCGCGGCTTCGAACTGCCCCCGGGCGCGGTGCTTTAGGGATGCCGCGCTACAAACTGACGATCGAGTACGACGGCGGCGGGTTCGTCGGCTGGCAGCGCCAAACGAGCGGCCCCTCGGTGCAGGCGGCGCTCGAAGCCGCGTTCCCGAAATTCTGCGGCCATCCGGTCGAACTGGTCGCGGCGGGGCGCACCGATGCCGGCGTGCACGCCCTGGGGCAGGTCGCGCATGTCGATCTCGAGCGCGCGTGGGATCCGCTGAAAATCCGCGACGCGCTGAATTGGCATCTGCAGCCCGCGCGCGTGGCGTGCGTGTCGGCCGAGGTCGCGCCGCCCGATTTCCATGCGCGCTTTTCGGCCCTCAAGCGCGGCTATCTTTATCGCCTGTGCGACCGGCGCGCGCGCCCGGTGCTCGATTCGGGCCGCGTCTGGCACGTGCCCCATCGGTTGGCGGCGGACGCGATGCACGCGGCGGCGCAGGTTCTGGTCGGGCATCACGATTTCACGTCCTTCCGCGCGAGCGAATGCCAAGCCAAGAGCCCGGAGAAGACGCTCGATCGGCTCGACGTGCGCCGCGCGGGCGACGAAATCGAGATCCGCGCCGAAGCGCGCTCGTTCCTGCACCATCAGGTCCGCAACATGGCCGGAACGCTGAAGCTGGTGGGCGAGGGCAAATGGTCGCCCCGCGACGTCGCCGACGCACTCGCCGCCCGCGACCGTTCGGCCGCCGGCCCCACGGCACCGCCCGAAGGGCTCTATTTGGTGTCGGTCGGCTACTGACGCGCGATCGCGGCGACCGGGCCGCCGCCGTCGGGGCCTTGATGTTCCGCGCCGCCCGAGACGAACAGCCGCGTTTCGCCCACGATCCCGGCCAGCGCGCCGCCCACCAACGCGCGCGCATGGCGCGTGGCGTTGATGTCGCTGTCGTCCCACATGATGTGCCGCGCGCCGCGGATCAGGCCCGTGCGCGGCGGTTCGGCCTTGGCGAGGACCGCGGCGATGCGCGCGCGCGCGGCGGCATCGAGCTGGTGCCTGCCCTCGATGCCGAGGTCGGCGAGCGCGCCCCACAACGCGGGCGCGTCGATCCCGTCTTTCATCACCCGATGGGATATGGCAAGGTCGCCCGACCAGCGGTCGGAATTGCCGAGCACCATCACTTCGTTGCGCAGCAACTCGATGCCGGCCGACGTGCTCGCCACGCCCGAGCTCAGCGACCAATCCGCGCAGACGGCCGCATCGGGCGGGCAGGCGGCGATTTCGCCGAGCGCCAACGCCACGCCCAGCGCCGACGCGCCGCGCGAATAACCCATGGATTCGTAGGTATCGTGGGTGACGACGTCCGCGCCCGCGATCCGCTCGGCGGTCAGCAGCGGACATTTGACCTGGACGTAATGCACGTCGGCCGCCGAATCGATGCCCGCATCGGCCATCGCCGCCCGCACGGCCTGCGCGGTCGCTTCGATCTGCGCGCGGCGGCCCACTTCGTGCGCCGCGAAATCGCGCGTGAACCCCACGCCCATCGCCAGCCGCTTGACGCCCGCGCGCGGGCGCGCGTCGTCCTCGGCGGTCGCGAAGACGGTCATGTGCGGGCTCAACCCGCCCTCCGTACCGCCCGACATGACCAAGGCGACGCGCGCGCCGACGTCCGCCGGGGTCTCGCCCGTGGCCTCGGCGATGGCGATCTTCATGGCGAGCGTGGCGTAGCCGCGCGTGAAATCGTTGACGCAGCCGTTGCCCTCGGTCTTGCCCAGGATCGCGACGATCCGCTTGGGATCGAGCGATCCGTCGGCGAAAGCCGCGCGCAACGCCGCGCAATCGTCGGGCCCGCGCATCGGAAAACGACGGACTATCGCGCGCATCCTACCCTCCTTCAATTCGCGTAAAGCCGCTCGACGAGCCGTGCCAGCAGCACGCTGCCGCCCAGATCGATCGCCACCAAAACCATCGCGGGCAACGCGTCCACCCGCAAGACCATCCGCGCCAGGCGGAAATGGATGCCGACGGTCGCGGCGAGGATGCCCACGCTCAGCACGAACATCAGCGCCACGGGCATGCCCCCCTCGGCGATCAACGCCGCGGGCAGATAAAGCGCCATCTGCAGGATGTTGGACCAGTTGTAGGCGGCGACGTAATCGTACCATTCGCGCGTCTTGCCGATCCGCTCGCAATAAAGATGCGACAGCACCGGAAACAGGGTCCAGCCGATCAGATAGGCGATCGGTTCGACGACCAGGATTTCCCCGATCGTGGGATCGAGGTTCAGCGCCTCGAACCGTTCGGAAACCAGCAGCGAATAAGCCGGGACCAGCAGCAGCCCCGGTATGAGGAACGAGGCGACCAAGCCCGGCGTCGTCGCGGCCCCCAGCTTCGCGACGCCCGCGCGATCGCCCTTGAGAAGGTCGATCACGCCGCCCAGCGGCGCCAGGAAGGCGGGCGGGGCCATGTCAGGCCCAACGCGCGGGCGGAGCGGCGAAGAAGGCGTCGAGCATGTTCTCGTAGATCGCCGCCAGGGCCAGGATATCGGCGACCGCGCAGCGTTCGTCGGTTTTGTGCATCGTGCGGCCGACCAGACCGAACTCGATGACCTTCCAATGGCGCGCGATGAAGCGCGCGTCGGACGTGCCGCCGGTGGTGGACAGCGCGGGACGCCGACCCAGCACTTTTTCGATCGCGTCGGCCACGAGGTCGGACAACGGGCCCGGATGGGTGATGAAGGATTCGCCCGAGACGCGCGCGGCGCGGTCGATCTTGCCGCCGAGTGCTTGGATGCGCGCATCGATCCAGTCGAGCAGTGTCTTGGACGTGTGGATGTCGTTGAAGCGGATGTTGAGGCGCGCTTTGGCCTGCTGCGGGATCAGGTTCTCGGTCGGATTGCCGACGTCGATGGTCGTGACCTGCAGCGAGGACGGCTGGAAATGCTCGTTGCCCTCGTCGAGCGGGGCGGCGGTCAGATCGGCAAGCAGCCGGATAAGCCGATGGTTGGGATTGTCGGCGAGATGCGGATAGGCGACGTGGCCTTGCACGCCTTGGGCGGTCAAGGTCACGTTGACCGAGCCGCGGCGGCCGATCTTGGCCATATCGCCCAGGACGGTTTCGTTCGTGGGCTCGCCGACCACGCAGATATCGGCCTTCTCGCCCTTTTCCTTCATCCAATCGAGCATCTTGGCCGTGCCGTTGATCGCCGGGCCTTCCTCGTCGCCGGTGATCAGGAACGAGATCGAGCCCGGGATCGTCCCGCCGCGCTTGGCGGCGAAGGACGCGGCGGCCGATGCGAACGCCGCGATGGCGCTTTTCATGTCCACCGCACCGCGGCCGTAAAGGAACCCGTCGTGGATCTCGGCGGCGAACGGATCGACGGTCCAGCCTTTGAGTTCGCCGGTCGGCACCACGTCGGTATGGCCCGCAAATTGGAAATGCGGCCCGCCCGTGCCGAGACGGGCGTAGAGATTGTCGATGTCCGGCGTGCCCGCTTCGGCGAATTTCAGCCGATGGCAGGCGAACCCCAGCGGCGCCAACACGCGTTCGAGCGCATCGAGCGCGCCGTCGTCCGCCGGCGTGACCGATTTGCGCCGGATCAGCGCCTGGGCGAGTTCGACCGGATCGGGGACGGCCATCAATCGCGCAGCAGCTGGTTGATGGCGGTCTTGGCGCGCGTCTGCGCGTCCACGCGCTTGACGATCACCGCGCAATAGGTCGACGGGCCTTCGGATCCGTCGGGTAGCTTCTTGCCGGGCAGATTGCCGGGCACGACGACCGCATAGGCCGGCACGCGGCCCACGAAGATCTCGCCCGTCGCGCGATCGACGATCTTGGTCGAGGCGCCGATGAACACACCCATCGACAGCACGGCGCCCTTCTCCACCACCACGCCTTCGACAACTTCCGAACGCGCGCCGATGAAGCAATCGTCCTCGATGATGACGGGGCCGGCTTGCAGGGGTTCGAGCACGCCGCCGATGCCGACGCCGCCGGAAAGATGGACGTTCTTGCCGATCTGGGCGCACGAGCCGACGGTGGCCCAGGTATCGACCATCGTGCCGGAATCGACATAGGCGCCGACGTTCACGAAGCTGGGCATCAGCACCACGCCGGGCGCGATATAGGCCGAACGGCGCACGGTGCAGTTGGGCACCGCCCGGAAGCCGGCCTTGCGGAACGCCGCTTCGTCCCAACCGTCGAACTTGTTCGGCACCTTGTCCCACCAGGCACCCGCCGCACCCGGACCGTGCGGAACCAGGACGTTGTCGTTGAGCCGGAACGACAGCAGCACCGCCTTTTTGAGCCACTGGTTGACGATCCAGCCGCTCTCCTTCTTCTCGGCCACGCGGAACGTGCCGGCGTCGAGCCCGGCGAGCGCGGTTTCGACCGCCTCGCGCACCGCACCTTTGGTGCCGAAATTGATCTGATCGCGGTTTTCCCAGGCTTGGTCGAGCGTGGCGGCAAGATCGGCGGTCATGGCGGCGTCTTTCGGGGCTGGGGCGGCGGAAACGGGCCGGAACATGGGGCGCGGCAACCGGCCTGTCAACGCTTCACGGCGTTCCGGGCCCCAAGAGGTTCTGGTTTGGCCGAGGGGGGCGCGCTAAGTTCCCTGTCCGCAAGGAGTTGGTTTTGGGCGTCAACGCGAGAGAGTCGAGCGGCAATGCGCGCGGCGGCGCCGGACGGGCCTCGCCCTACGACGCGTTGATCGCCGATTGGCCGGGACCGGCGGCCCGCTTGGCGGCCGATGGCGCGGTTGTGGCGGCCAATTCGGCCGCGCGGCCGATGCTGGCCGAGTTCGCCGCGCGGACCGGCGATCTGGCGGCGTTGGCGGCCGAAATCTCCGGGGGTGGGGCGTCGCGCCTGGATACCGTCGTCGTTCCCGGTGCCGCGGCGCCCACCACGCTCGACGTCAGCCTGGTCCCTGCGGGCGAGCATGTGCTGATTCTGGCGCGCGACGTCAGTCTCGCCGCCAATATGCGCAATGCGCTCGCGGACTCGCGCAAGCGCTACAAGGACATCGTCGAGATATCCTCCGACTTCGCCTGGGAGACCGACGCCGACGGCGTTTTCGCGTTCGTGTCGCCCCAAGGCGCCTTGGGCTGGCGGGCGGACGATCTGCTGGGCCGCAAGCCCGACGTGTTCGCGCATACCGAGGGCGACGATTCGATCGTCGAACCGTTCTTGACCCGCCAGCCGATCGAGCAGACCGAATTGTGGCTGCGCCGGGCCGACGGAACCGACGCGTGCGTGCAGATTTCGGCCTTGCCTCTGCACGCCGCCGACGGGCGCTGGCGCGGGGCGCGCGGGCTCGCGCGCGACGTGACCGATGCGCGCGAACGCGAGGCCGAACTCGCCGAGGCGCGCAACCGCGAGCGGCTGATCGCGCACGTGGTGCGCGCGGTGCGCGACGAGGTCGAGGCGGGCGCGCTTCTGAAGGCGGCGGCGACGGAAACGGCGCGCGCGCTGGGGGCGGGCTGCGCCATCTGGCGCGCGGTCGACGACATCGACGGCCGGCCGGAATTCGTGCTGGGTGCCGTTTTCGGCGGTGCTGTGCCCGCCGATCTCGACATCGAACGCCGCTTCGAAGCGAAGCTGCGGCTCGACCGGCCGGAAGCGGAGGGGGCCGACGCCTTGGTCGAACTGCGCGCCAAGGGCGGGCGGGCGCTGGTCGCCCCCACCGCGTTCCGGCGCAAGATAAACGGTCTGGTCGCGCTGTTCCGCGATCCATTCGCCGAGGATTGGACCGACGGCGAGCGCGACGTCCTGGCCGAGATCGCCGCGCAGTTGGGCATCGCGCACGCCCAGCTCGACCATATCGAGGCGCTCGACCGGCAAGCGTCGACCGACGCGTTGACGGGCCTGTTGAACCGCCGCCGTTTCGTGGCGGAGCTGGAATTGCGGCTGGCGGGATGCCGGCGCACGGGCGAACTCGGCGCGCTGGTCTACGTCGATCTCGACAATTTCAAGGCCGTGAACGACATCCTGGGCCATCAGGCGGGCGACCTCGCGCTCAAGCAGGTCGCGCGCGTCCTGCGCAAGGCGACGCGCGCCACGGATCTGGTGGCGCGGCTGGGCGGCGACGAGTTCGCGCTGTGGCTGGACCGCACCGATCTGGAGGGCGCCATCGCCAAAGCCAAACACATCCTCGATCTTCGTTCCGAGTTGCTGGGCGTGTCCGCCAGCCCCGAAAAGCCGCTGGGCTTTTCCGCGGGCGTGGCGTTGCACGATCCCGCGCGGCCCGAAACGGTCGACGACCTGCTCGTACGCGGCGACGGCGCCATGTACGAGGTCAAACGCAAGGGCAAAGGCACGTACGCCGTCGCCCTGGACGCCGCTCCCTCTTCGCCGCCGAGACATTGACTCCGACGCCATGGACCAATCCGAATACGAATCCGCCAAACGAATGCTCAGCGATCCGGACATCTTCGTCCGGGCCAACCTCGCCAAGCGCACCGATCTGCGGCCCGAACTGCTCTATTACCTGACCGACGACATTTCGCCGGAAGTGCGCGGCGCGCTCGCCGACAACGCGGCACTGCCTTGGCAGGCCGACATGAAACTCGCCGGCGACAGCAGCGAGGACGTGCGGGCGGGACTGGCCGGCAAGGTGCGGCGCGTGCTGCCCGATCTGAAGCCGGGCGAGGAGGACGCCGCCCGCCAGCGCATCATGAAAACGCTGGAGGTTCTGGCCAAGGATACCGCCGCCCGGGTGCGCGGCGTGGTCGCCGAAACGCTGAAGGACGTGGCCGACGCGCCGCCCGAACTCGTCAGGCAACTGGCGCGCGACGCCGAACTCGCCGTATCCGGCCCCGTCCTGCAATTCTCGCCGCTGCTGACCGACGAGGATCTGATCGAGATCGTGCGCGGCAAGTTCGCCGCCGGCGCATCCTCGGCGGTGGCGCGGCGCGCGGGCGTGTCCGAACGCCTGTCCGACGCGATCGTCGAAGCCGACGATATCGACGCGGTCGCCACGTTGCTCGGCAACCCGTCGGCCCAGATCCGCGAGGAAACGCTCGACCTCGTCATCGACAGGGCCCCGTCGCGCGCGGCGTGGCATGGGCCCTTGGTCGAGCGGCCCGCGCTGTCCAACAAAGCCGCCTTGCGCATCGCCGCGTTCGTCGCCGAAGCCTTCGCCCAGCGCCTGCAAGCGCGCCCGGATCTCGATCCCGCCACCAAGGAAGCGGTCGCCTCCGAGGTCCGCAAGCGCATCGCCGAGGCGGGCGGGGGCGATTCGGGCGGGCCTGCGCGCAAGCGCACCGTCGCCGATCCCGATTGGGCGGCCGGCGGGGGCGGCGGGGGCGAGGGGGAGACGGTCGGCGACAAGGTCAAGCGCCTGCGCCGGGAACGCAAACTCGACGACGCGGCCATCGTTGCCGCGGCGCAAGCGGGCGAGAAGCTGTTCGTCAAACTCGCCCTTGCCGAACTCGCCGCCATCCGCGCCGACGCGGTGGACAAAATCCTGACCGCGCGCTCGGCCAAAGGCGTGATCGCGGTTTGCTGGAAGGCCAAGCTCGCGTTGCCGACGGCGGTGGCCGTGCAGCAGCGCACGTTGTCTCTGCCGCCGAAAAGCGTGCTGAGCCAAGCCAAATGGGACGGCTGGCCGATGACCGAAGAAGAGCTCAAATGGCAGCTCGAATTCTTCGGGGCGTGATCGGCGTCGATCTCGGCGGTACCAAGCTTCGCATCGTGCGGTTCGACGGCGCGCGGTGCCGCGCGCGCGAAATTCCGACCGGCCCGGCGTTCGGCGCCGCCGATCTGGCGCGCGAATTGGGCGGTCTGACCGGCCGCGTCGGCTTGGCCGTGCCCGGCTTGGTCGCCAAGGGCCGCGTGGTCGCATGCGATGTCTTGCCCGGCTTGGCGGGCGCCAAGCCCGAGGTCCACGCGGTGGTGAACGACGCGCGCGCCGCGGCGATCGCCGATCTCGACGATTTGCCGCGCGGCGGCACGGCCGCCGTCGTGATGGCGGGCACCGCGATCGGCGCCGCATTGATCGCGAACGGCGAAATCCTGGACGGCGCACACGGTTTCGCGGGCGAGCTTGGCTATCTGCCCTATGGCGCGGGCACGCTCGACGAGGCGGCCGGCGGGTCGGCGATTCTGCGCGCGGCCGGGTGCGATGCGCCCACGCTTGCGCGGCGCTTGGCCAAGGGCGACGCGCGGGCGCGCGCGGCCGTGGTGGCGGCGGGGACGGCGCTCGGTGCGGGCCTCGCAGCGCTCGCCAATCTGATCGATCCCGGGCGCATCACGCTCGGCGGCGGCGCGCTCGCTTGGCCCGGCTATTCCGCCGCGGCGAAGGCCGAATTCGCGCGCCGGACCTTGGCCCCGATCGCGAAGCGCTGCGTCTTGCGGCGCACGCCTTGGGGGCGGAACGTCGTCGCGCGCGGGGCGGCGCTGGCGGCTGCGGCGGGCGGTTGAACGCCGCTCAGACGCGGCCGTGGCAGTGCTTGTATTTCTTGCCCGAGCCGCACGGGCAGGGCGCGTTGCGCGGCGTGTTGGTCCAGGTCGCCGGATCGTTCGCGTCCACCGCGCGCTTGCGCGCGGCTTGGGTGGGCGAATTCGCTTCGCCGCCACCGCCGGGCCCGCCGGGCGCCGGATGTTCGGCGAGCATGCGGCCCATGTCGGGGTCCGACGGCATCAGGTCCGAAGCCGGCGGCGCATCCACGCGGATCTGCACGCGCGCCAGCAGCGTCGTCACGCGTTCGCGCAGTTCGGCGAGCATCGTCTCGAACAGTTCGAACGCTTCCTTCTTGTATTCGTTCAGCGGGTCGCGCTGGGCGTAGGCGCGCAAATTGATGCCCTGGCGCAGATGGTCGAGGGTGAGCAGGTGCTCCTTCCACGAATGGTCGAGTTCCTGCAGCAGCAGGCTCTTTTCGACCTGGCGCATGATCTCGGGCCCGGTCTCGGCGGTCTTGCCGGCCATCTTGCGTTCGATCGCGTCGGTCAGGCGCTCGCGAATCTCCTCTTCGGCGATGCCCTCCTCCTTCGCCCATTCGGCGACCGGCAGATCGAGCCCGAAGATGCGCGCGACCTCGTCCTGCAGGCCCTTGACGTCCCATTGCTCGGAATAGGCGTTCTCGGGAATGTGGCGGGCGATCAGCACGTCCAGCGTTTCGGCCCGCATGTCCTGGATCTGCGCCGAGACGTCGTCGTGGCGCATGATCTCGCGGCGCTGCTCGTAGACGACCTTGCGCTGATCGTTCATCACGTCGTCGTATTTCAGCAGCTGTTTGCGGATTTCGAAGTTGCGCGCTTCGACCTTCTGCTGCGCCTTTTCCAGCGCCTTGTTGATCCAGACGTGGACGATCGCCTCGCCCTCCTTGAGGCCGAGCTTCTGCAGCATCCCGTCCATGCGGTCGGAGCCGAAGATGCGCATAAGATCGTCTTCGAGCGACAGGAAGAACTTCGAAGCGCCCGGATCGCCCTGGCGGCCCGATCGGCCGCGCAGCTGGTTGTCGATGCGGCGGCTTTCGTGGCGTTCGGTGCCGACGACGTAAAGCCCGCCCGCGGCCAGCGCCACCTTCTTGGCTTCCGCGATCTCCGCGCGGATCGCTTCCTCGCGCGCGCGGCGTTCCTCGCCCTCGGGCAGGTCGGCCAGTTCCAGCTTCACGCGCATGTCGAAGTTGCCGCCGAGCTGGATGTCGGTGCCGCGGCCGGCCATGTTCGTGGCGAGCGTCACCGCCCCCGGCCGCCCGGCCTGGGCGACGATCAGCGCCTCCTGCTCGTGGTAGCGCGCGTTCAGGACGGCGTGGGGAATCCCGCGCGCCTTCAGATCGGCCGACAGGGATTCCGATTTCTCGATCGACACCGTGCCGACCAGCACGGGTTGGCCGCGCTTGCGGCATTCCTCGATCAGGTCGCACAGCGCCTTCGATTTCTCGCGCGCGGTCCGATAGACCTCGTCGTCGTGGTCCTTGCGCTGGATGCCGACGTTCGTCGGGATCTCGACGACGTCGAGCTTGTAGATCTCGGCGAATTCCGTCGCCTCGGTCATCGCCGTGCCGGTCATGCCGCCCAGCTTCGGGTACATGCGGAAGTAATTCTGGAAGGTGATGGAGGCCAGCGTCTGGTTCTCGCGCTGGACTTCGACCTTCTCCTTCGCTTCGAGGGCCTGGTGGAGCCCTTCCGAATACCGCCGGCCTTCCATCATGCGGCCGGTGAATTCGTCGATGATGACGACCTTGCCGTCCTTGACGATGTAGTCCACGTCGCGCGCGAACAGCTTGTGCGCGCGCAAGGCCTGATTGGCGTGATGGACGAGGTTGACGTTGGCGATGTCGTAGAGCGAGCCGCCCTTGAGCAGCCCCGCCTCGGTCAGCAGGCGCTCCATCTTCTCGGCCCCCGCTTCGGTCAGCGAGACGGCGCGCTGCTTTTCGTCCTTGTCGAAATCGCCCTTTTCGAGATTGGGCATCAGCTTGTCGACGGCGATGTAGAGTTCGGAGGAATCGTCCGTCGGACCCGAGATGATCAGCGGCGTGCGCGCCTCGTCGATCAGGATCGAATCGACCTCGTCGACGATCGCGAAGTGGAAGGGCCGCTGGACCATGTGGTTCAGGCGGAACTTCATGTTGTCGCGCAGGTAATCGAAGCCGAATTCGTTGTTGGTGCCGTAGGTCACGTCGCACGCGTAGGCCGCGCGCCGCTCGTCGTCGGTCAGGCCGTGCACGATGGTGCCGACGGTGAGGCCCAGGAAGCCGTAGACGCGCCCCATCCATTCGGCGTCGCGCTTGGCGAGATAGTCGTTCACCGTGACGACGTGCACGCCCTTGCCTTCGAGCGCGTTGAGATAGACCGGCAGCGTCGCGACCAGCGTCTTGCCTTCGCCGGTCTTCATTTCGGCGATCTTGCCGCTGTGCAGGACCATGCCGCCCAGAAGCTGGACGTCGAAATGCCGCTGGCCCAGCACGCGCTTGGCCGCTTCGCGCACGGTCGCGAAGGCGTCGATCAGAATCGCGTCGGTGGTTTCGCCCTTGGCCAGCCGCTCCTTGAGCCAGGGCGTGCGCGCGCGCAGACCCGCGTCGTCGAGCGCCTGCACCTCCGCCTCCTTCGCGTTGATCGCCGCGACGGTCTTGGCGAAGCCTTTCAGGACGCGGTCGTTGGAGGAGCCGAAAATCGCGCGGGCGAGGGCGCCGAACATGCGGAAAGTCCTTGGCAACACTGGGGCAAATCTGAACGCCGCGCAGTTTCCGACGGCGGACCGGAGCGGGAGAGATAGGGCCATAAAACCGCGCTGTCAACGCAAGGCGAACGCGCGGATTCGGCGGGGTTTTCGCCTTGTTCGGGCGGGGGAAGCCGTGTCACTCTCCGGCCGGTTTTCGGGGCGCGCCCCGGGGAAGGAACTCGCCGATGAAACTCGTCCGTTGGGCCGCCGTCGCGGCCCTGATCGCCGCCGCGCCCGTTTGGGCCCAAAGCCCGCGTCCGGCCCAAGCGCCGGCACCCGCCGCCGCCGCCGACGACCCGGTGCTCGCGCGCGTCGATGGTGCTGCGATCCGCCGTTCGGATGCCATCTCCTTCCAGCGCAATTTGCCCCCGCAATTCCAGCAGATGCCGCTCGAAGCGTTGATCGAGCCCATCATCGAACGGCTCGTCGCGCAGAAGCTGCTCGCCGCCGACGGCCGAAAGCAAAACCTGCAGAACGACCCCGATTTGCGCCGGCGCATGGCCGCCTACGAGGAGCGGCTGCTCCAGGAAACCCTGCTCGGCCGCATCCTCGAGCGCCGCGTGACCGAGGCGGCCGTCCGCCAGCGTTACGACGCCTACATCAAGGAAAACCCGGGCAAGGAGGAAGTGCGCGCGCGCCACATCCTCGTCGCCTCCGAAGCGCAAGCCCAGGCCGTGATCCGCGACTTGCGCGGCGGCGCCGATTTCGCCCGTCTGGCGGGCGAACGGTCGATCGATCCCGCCGGCAAGGCGTCGGGCGGGGATCTCGGCTACTTCACCAAGGACGATATGGTCCGCGAGTTCGCCGACGCGGCCTTCGCGATGAAGCCGGGCGACGTATCGACCGCGCCCGTGCGCTCGCAGTTCGGTTGGCACGTGATCCGGGTCGAGGATCGCCGCGCCGTGACCGAGACGTTCGAGGAACTGCGCGACCAACTGACGTCGGAATTGTCGCAGGAACTGATGCAGGCCTATGTCGACGACCTGCGCAAGACCGCGCGGATCGAACGCTTCGGTCTCGACGGCCGGCCGTTGCCCGCGGCCCCCCAGACGCCGCGCTGAGGACGCCGACCGCGCCATGGCCCACGCCGTTTCGCCGCTCGCCCCCAAGACACAGCCCGACATGCCCGCCGTCGGCGGCGTGCGCATCGCCGCCGGTTTGACCGGCATGCGCTACAAGAACCGCGACGACATCGTGTTCTTCGCCTTCGATCCGGGCACATCGGTCGCGGGCGTGTTCACGACCAACAAGATGCCCGGCATGCCGGTCGATTGGTGCCGCAAATACGTCGCCAAGGGCCGCGCGCAGGGGCTCGTCGTCAACGCGGGCAACGCCAACGTTTTCACGGGCAAGGCCGGGCGCGCGGCGTGCGCGGCCACCGCCCGCGCGGCGGCGCGCGCGCTGGCGTGCAAGCCCGAGGCGGTGATGCTCGCGTCGACCGGCGTGATCGGGTTGATTCCGGACGGCGCCAAGCTCGCCGCCGCGGTCGACGATCTCGCGGGCCGGCTGGGGACGTGCGATTGGGCGCGCGCCGCGCGCGCGATCATGACGACCGACACGTTCCCGAAGATGGCGACCGTCGCGGTCAAGATCGGCGGCAAGACCGTGCGCGTGAACGGCATCTGCAAGGGCTCGGGCATGATCGCGCCGGACATGGCGACGATGCTGGCCTTCGTGGCGACCGACGCGGCCGTCGCCCCGGCGGCGTTGCGCGAACTCGTCAAAAGCGAAACCCGCACCAGCTTCAACGCCGTCACCGTGGACGGCGACACCTCCACCTCCGATACGCTGCTCGCCTTCGCGACCGGTGCCGCCGGCAACAAACCCGTCGCGGCGTTGACGGGGGCGGACGGCAAGGCGCTGCGCAAGGCGTTCGCGGCCGTGTTGCGCGATCTGGCCATCCAGGTCGCGCGCGACGGCGAAGGCGCCCAGAAACTCGTGACCATCGACGTGACCGGTGCCGTCTCGGACGAATCCGCGCGCAAGGTCGCCATGTCGATCGGAAACTCGCCTTTGGTCAAAACCGCGCTCGCCGCGGGCGATGCCAATTGGGGCCGCATCGTCGCGGCCGTCGGCAAGGCGGGGGAGAAAGCCGACCGGGACAGACTGGCGGTGTCGATCGGCGGCGTGCCGATCGCGCGCAAAGGCGGTCTCGTGCCCGGCTACGACGAGGCGCCCGTGGCCGCCCATTTGAAGGGCCGCGAGGTCGGCCTCGCCGTGGATTTGGGCTTGGGCAAGGGCAAGGCGCGCGTGTGGACCTGCGATTTGACCCACGCCTACATCGACATCAATGCCGACTACAGGTCCTGAGCCGGAAGGCTGCGACGACCCGGCCCTGTCGGCGAAGTTGGCCACACCCGCGCGCGTCGTCACGGTCGTCGCGGCGGCGTTGATCGACGCGGACGGGCGCGTGCTGCTCGCCCGGCGCCCGCCGGGCAAGGCGATGGCGGGCCTGTGGGAGTTTCCCGGCGGCAAGCTGCATCCCGACGAGACGCCCGAGGCGGCGTTGACCCGCGAACTCGCCGAGGAACTCGGGATCGATTTGCGCCCCGCATGCCTCGCACCGCTGACCTTCGCTTCGCACCGCTACCCGGATTTCCATTTGCTGATGCCGCTTTACGCGGCGCGCAATTGGAAGGGCACGCCCGCACCTCGCGAAGGCCAGGAACTCGCCTGGGTGCGCGTGGAAAAACTCGCCGACTATCCGATGCCGCCGGCCGACGTGCCGCTGGTGGCGATGCTGCGCGATCTTCTCTAAAGACCCGCGGCGCGCGCGGTCTTCGCCAAATACGCATGGCCCCGGCGCGCGTAGGTCAGCGGATGGGCTTTGGCGGGATCCTGTTCGGCTTCGACGACCAGCCATCCCGCATAGCCCGCGCGCTTCAATGCGGCGAAAATCGGCGGATAGTCGACGCAGCCGTCGCCCGGCACCGTGAATGCACCCTCGAGCACGGAATCGAGGAACGACAGATTCCGGCGCCGGCAATCGGCGAGCACGGATTTGCGGACGTCCTTGCAATGGACGTGCGCGATCCGGCGCGCGTATTTCCCGGCCAAACGCACCGGATCGCCGCCCGCGAAGGTGAAGTGTCCGGTGTCGAGCAGCAACTCGACCTCGGGGCCTGATTTGGCCATCAGCGCGTCGATCTCCGCCTCGGTCTCGATCGCGGTTCCCATGTGATGGTGGTAGGCGAGACGCATGCCTTGCGCGCGCATCCGCTTGGCGACCTCGGTCATCCGGGTCGCGAGCAGGTCCATCTCGCGTTCGTTGGGCCGTTTGCGCGCGGACAGCTTCGCCGCCTTGTCCCCGTGCACGCAGCCGGTGACCTCGGCGAACACCATCGCCGTGGCGCCCATGGCCTTCAGCAGCTTCAGATGCGGCTCCATCGCGGCCATTTCGGCGTCCGCGTCGCGTTCCAACAGCCGCGCGGAATACCACCCCGACACGATCTTCAGCTTCGCCTTGGCCATGATCGGCTTGAGGGCTGCGGCCTCGCGCGGGAACTTATTGCCGAGTTCGACGCCGTCGTAGCCCGCCGCCTTCGCCTCGCGAAGGCACGTCGTCAGCGGCGTATCGGCGCCCAAGGCGGGCATGTCGTCGTTCGTCCAGGTCAGCGGATTGATGCCGATGGGGCAGGGCATGTTCGTCAGGCTCCCCGGCGCTGGGCACGCCGTTTGGTTTCGTAAGCGCGGCGGACGGACGCGTTCGCCTTCGTATCCGGCACGGCCACGTCCCACCATGCGCCGCCTTCGGCCGTGCCGCGCACGGGATCGGTGTCGATGACGATCACTTGCGTGGTGTGCACGCGTTTGGCCGCGCGCAAAGCGAGTTCGAGCGACGGCAGATCGTCGACCTTCGTCGCCTCGGCACCCAGCGAGAGCGCGTGGACGGCGAAATCCACGGGCGGGTGGGCATCGTCGAGCCGATTGTTGAACGCGGCGCCGCCGGTGGCCTTTTGCAGGCGTCCGATGCAGGCGAAGCCGCGGTTGTCGAGCACCACGACGGTCAGCTTCGCGCCGAGCGCCACCGACGTGGCGATCTCGGAATTCATCATCAGGTACGATCCGTCGCCGACAAGCACGAAAACCTCGCGGCCCGGATGGGCGAGCTTCGCGCCGAGTCCGCCCGCGATCTCGTATCCCATGCACGAATAGCCGTATTCGAGATGGTAGGAGGCGGAATCCGACGCGCGCCAAAGCTTGTGCAGTTCGCCGGGAAGGCCGCCGGCGGCACACACCATCGTATGCGGCCCCTCCAGCGCAACGCGGTTGACGACCCCCAGCACCTGCGCGTCGGTGGGCAGTCCCGGTGCGGGCGCCATCGCCGCGGCCGCGACCTTGGCCCAGCGCCGGCCCGCGCGCGCGGCCTTGGCGGTCCAGGCCGGGGGCGCCTTCCAGCGCCCGAGCTTGGCGTCGAGTGCCGCGAGACCCTCGCGCGCATCGGCCACGAATGGGATGGCGCCGTGCTTGGCCGCGTCGAAGGCGCCGACGTTGAGCTGGATGAGCTTCACCTTCGGATCGCGGAAGATCGTCCGCGACGCGGTCGGAAAATCCGCGAGCCGCGTGCCGATCGCGAGCACCGCGTCGGCTTCGGCGGCCAGCGCGTTGGCCGCCCCCGTGCCCGTCACGCCCAGCGCGCCGGCGTTCGTGGGATGGTTCCACGCGATCGCACCCTTGCCGGCCTGGGTTTCGGCGCAAGGAATGCCCCGCGCGCCCGCGAACTTGGCGAGGGCGGCCTCGGCCAGCGCGTATTTGACGCCGCCGCCCACCACGATCATCGGCCTGCGCGCGCCGCGCAGGATCTCGGCCGCGCGGGCCAGTTCGGCCGCGTCGGGGTTGGGGCGCCGGATCGCGTGCACGCGCTCGGCGAGGAATTCGGGCGGACAGTCGAACGCTTCGGCCTGCACGTCCTGCGGCAAGGCCAGCACCGCGGGCCCGCAATCCGCCGGATCGAGCAGCACGCGCAACGCCGCCGGGGCCGAAACCAAGATCTGTTCGGGCCGCGTGATGCGGTCCCAATACCGCGCGACGGGGCGGAACGTGTCGTTGGCGGTGACGGTCGGATCGCCGAAGTTTTCGACCTGCTGCAGCACCGGATCGGGCCGCCGGTCGGCGAAGGTGTCGCCGGGCAGCAGCAAAACCGGCAGCCGATTGACGTGCGCGAGGGCCGCGGCGGTCACCATGTTCGTGGCGCCGGGTCCGATCGAGGTCGTGCAGGCCATCATCCGGCGCCGGGCGTGGGCTTTGGCGTAGGCGATCGCGGCCAGCGCCATCGCCTGCTCGTTATGGGCGCGGAGGGTCGGCAGCGCCGATTTGTATGCATGCAAGGCGGGGCCGAGCCCCGCGACGTTGCCGTGCCCGAAGATCGCGAACACGCCGCCGAACAGCGGCACGGTGCGCCCGCGCTCGTCGGCGATCTTCTGGGCCGCCAGGAAGCGCACCAGCGCTTCGGCCATCGTCAGTCTCAATTGTTTCCCCCGCGCGAATTTCGTTGCGATTTCGTGACATTCCGCGCTTATTTTCCGTCAAAGATCAAGAGGGGAGAAGCATGATCGAATTCGCTCAGTTCGGCGCGGGCCGAATCGGCCGCATCCATGCCGGCGCCATCGCCGCGTCCGGCAAAGCGCGCCTGCGTTACGTCGTCGACGTGAACGCCAAGGCCGCGGCCGAACTCGCCGCCGCTTACGGCGCCAAGGCCGTCGACACCCGGACGGCGATGGCCGATCCGAAGGTCGGGGCCGTCTTGATCGCCTCGTCGACCGACACGCACGCCGACCTTTGCATCCTTGCCGCCAAGGCGGGCAAGGCGATCTTCTGCGAGAAGCCGATCGATCTTTCGCTCAAACGCGTGGACGCCTGCCTGAAGGCCGTCGCGGCCGCAAAGGTGCCCATGCTGGTCGGCTTCAACCGCCGCTTCGATCCCAGCTTCGCGGCGCTGCACGCGCGCTTGCGTGCGGGCGAGATCGGCGAGGTCGAGCAGGTGATCGTATCGAGCCGCGATCCCGGATTGCCGCCGTTCGAGTATTTGCGCGTCTCCGGCGGGCAGTTCCGCGACATGACGATCCACGACTTCGACATGGCGCGCTGGCTGCTGGGCGAGGAGCCTGTCGAGGTGTTCGCGATGGGGGCCGCCCTCGTCGATGCGCGTGTCGCCAAGGAAGGCGACATCGACAGCGCGATGGTTCTGATGCGCACCAAGTCGGGAAAAATGGCCCACATCAACAACTCCCGCAGGGCGAGCTACGGCTACGACCAGCGGATCGAGGTGCACGGCTCCAAAGGCCGTCTGATGGCGGGCAACCACACGCCCACGTCGGTCGAGAAGGCGGACGCGACGGCCGTATCGACCGACAAGCCGCTGCATTTCTTCCTGGAGCGCTATGCCGACGCCTACCGCCGCGAAATGGACGCGTTCCTCGACGCGCTGGCCAAGCGCAAAAAGATGCCGGTCGGCGCCGAGGACGGCCGCAAGGCGCTCGTTCTCGCCGAAGCGGCGCTCAAATCCCACAAGACCGGCAAGCCGGTGAAGGTGCCGTCGTGAAGAACCTCCGGCTGGACGGCAAAATCGTCGTCGTCACCGGCGCCACGCAAGGCTTGGGCGAACGCATCGCGCGCGACGCCGCCGCGCAGGGCGCCGCCGGCATCGTGGTGACGGGTCGGAACGCCGCGCGCGGCGAAGCGGTCGCGGCCGACATCGGCAAGACGGCGCCCTGCCTGTTCGTGCGCGCCGAATTGGGCGACGAAGCCCAAGTCCGCGCGATCATGGAGAAGGGCGAGGCGCGCTTCGGCCGGATCGACGGGCTGGTCAATTCCGGCGCGTTGACCGATCGCGGCACGATCGAGAATACCAGCGTCGAATTGTGGGACCGGCTGTTCGCCGTCAACGTCCGCGCCCCGTTCATTCTGACGCAGGAATTCGTGCGCCGGGCCAAGGCGCGCAAAGCCCGCGGATCGATCGTCAACGTGATCACGCGCTCGGCCCATGGCGGCCAGCCTTTCCTGACGGCCTATTCCGCATCGAAGGGCGCGCTCGCCACGCTGACGAAGAACGTCGCCAACGCCGTGCGCTTCGACGGCATCCGCGTGAACGGCATGAACATCGGCTGGATGGAAACCCCGGGCGAACATGCGATCCAGGCGCGCGACGGCCGGCCGCCGGATTGGCTGGCGCAAGCCGCGCCCAACCAGCCCTTCGGCCGCATCCTGTCGGTCGACGACGTGTCGACGCTGGCGATCTTCCTGCTGTCGGACGCGGGCGAGATGATGACGGGTTCGGTGATCGACTTCGATCAGAACGTGATGGGAGGCTACGACTGATGCGCGCGCACACCAAGGCGCCCGAGGGCGGATTTCCGGCAGGTCTGACGTTGCTTGCCGCCAAGGAGGACGCCGACGGCTTCGGTCTCGATTTCGGCGTGCTCAAGCTCGACCAAGGCGCTTCGTTCGACGAAACCGCGCCGTGCGAAAGCGCCTATCTGCTGATGTCCGGCGCGGCCGAGTTCCGCTTCGCCAACCGGACCGAGGCGGCCGCGCGCGCGTCGCTGTTCGACGACGGTCCGACCTGCCTGCATGTCGGCAAGGGCGAACGCGTGACGCTGGCTGCGGCCTCGGCCTGCGAGTTCACGGTCTATCGCTGCGCCAATCCCAAGGCGCTGCCCGCGCGATTCTTCCGTCCGGCCGACGTGCCCGACGAATATCGCGGCAAAGGGCAGATCGGCGGTCAATGCCTGCGCAACGTGCGCACCATTTTCGACGGCACGAACTCCCCCAAGGATGCCGAGCTGGTGCTGGGCGAGGTGGTGACGTTGCCCGGGCGCTGGTCGTCCTATCCGCCGCATCACCATCCGCAGCCGGAGATCTACCACTATCGCTTCACCGAACCGCAAGGCTACGGCCACGCCGAATTGGGCGAGACGGTGCTGAAGGTCCGGCACGGCGACACGGTGAAGATCGCCGACGGCTTCGACCACGCGCAGGCGGCCGCCCCCGGGTACGGCATGTACTACGCCTGGGTGATCCGGCACCTGCCGGGCAACCCCTACACGGTGCCCGAGTTCACCGAGGCGCATCGCTGGACCATGGCCAAGGACGCCAAGTACTGGAAGCCCGCGTGGTCGGAATGAACGTGCCGCCTGCCGGGCGCCGCTTCGATCTGATCGCGATGGGCCGGGCGGCGGTCGATTTCTACGGCGAGCAGATCGGCGGCCGCCTCGAGGACATGTCGAGTTTCGCCAAGTATATGGGCGGCTCGGCGGCCAACACGGCATACGGTCTCGCGCGGCTCGGCCACAGAACCTCGATGCTCGCGCGCGTCGGCGACGAGCATATGGGCCGCTTCGTGCGCGAGACGCTGGCCGAGGCGGGAGTCGACGTTTCGCACCTGCGGACCGACAAGGACCGGCTGACGGGTCTCGTCGTCCTCGGCGTGAAGGATCGCGAGACGTTCCCGCTGATCTTCTATCGCGAGAACTGCGCGGACATGGCGGTCTCGGCCGAGGATTTCGACGCGGACTACATCGCCTCCGCGCGCGTCTTCCTGACCAACGGCACGCATTTCTCGGCGCCCGCGACGGCCGCGGCGGTCGGGACAGCGCTCGATTACGCGCGCCGCGCCGGCACCAAGACCGTTTTCGACGTGGACTATCGCCCGGTCCTGTGGGGCCTCGCGGGCAAGGGCCGCGGCGAGGACCGGTTCGTGCGTTCGGACGACGTGAGCGCCCATCTGCAAGCGCTGCTGCCGCGGTTCGATGTCGTCGTCGGCACCGAGGAAGAGATCCACATCTGCGGCGGCGAGACCGACACGCTCGCCGCGTTGCGCGCGATCCGGGCGCGCACGGCCGCAACCATCGTGCTGAAGCTCGGCCCCAAGGGTGCGATGATTTTCGACGGCGCGATTCCGGGCCGCGTCGAGGACGGCGCCTTCGCGGCCGGCGCCCCCGTGGAGACGTTCAACACGCTGGGCGCGGGCGACGCGTTCATGGCGGGCCTGATGTCGGGTTGGCTCGACGGCCTCGGTTGGGTGGACGCGGCCAAGCGCGGCAACGCGTGCGGCGCCATCGTCGTCTCCCGCCACGGCTGCGCGCCCGCGTGTCCGACGCGCGCGGAACTGGACTGGTACTTCGCCAACAAGGCCGACGTGTTCCGCCTGCACGCCGACGCCGCGTTCGAAACGCGTCATCGCAAGCTTACGCGCCGGCGCCGGTGGCCGGATGTCGTGGCGTTGGCCTTCGATCACCGGATCCAACTCGAAAAAATGGCCGACGCGGCCGGCGCCCCGCGCGCGCGGTTGTACCGGCTGAAGGACCTGCTGGCCGACGCGGCGTTGACCGTCGCCCGGGATACGCCCGGGGCGGGCGTGCTGTGCGACGATCGCTGGGGCGAGGCCGCGCTGTGGCGCATGACCGGCAAGGGATTGTGGATCGGCCGGCCGGTCGAGGCGCCGGGCGTCTTCCCGCTCGACCTTCAGCACGGGCCCGATCCCGCGCTGGTGCTGCGCGCTTGGCCGGAGGAACACGTCGTCAAATGCCTGATGTTCTGGCACCCGGACGATCCGCCCGAGGAACGCGCGGCGCAGGAGGCCGTGCTCGCGAAAGCGACGCGCGCGGCGCAGGGCACCGGCCATGAAATGCTGATCGAGGTGATCGCCTCGCGCGGCCGGCCTTCGTGGCCCGACGCCGTGCCCGCGGCGATGACGCGGCTTTACGACATCGGCCTCGAACCCGACTGGTGGAAATTGCCGCCGCCGCCTTCGGCCGCGGATTGGGACCGGATCGAAGCCTTGCTCGACGCGCGCGATCCCCTGTGCCGGGGCGTGCTGCTGCTCGGTCTCGACGCGCCCGAAGCGAAAATCGCCGCCGACTTCAAGCTCGCACGGCCGCGCAAATGGGCCAAAGGTTTCGCGGTGGGCCGCACGGCCTTCGCCGGCCCCGCGCAAGCGTGGCTCGAAAACACGCTCGACGACGCGGGCTTGGTGCGCGACGTCGCGGCCGCCTATCGCCGCTTGATCGCGGCGTGGCGCGGTTAAGAATCCTGCGGTGAGGTCGAGTACTTGCGTAAGTTTTCCAGTGAATTGTTGATCCACTCGTCTCTGCTTTCCGAATGGTCATCCCACCATTGCATCATCGTTTCTGTTTGATCACTCGGCATCAACGGCTGATCTAAGTTCTCGAACACATCGTATTGCGGAACCGGAATTGGGTTGGCGACAGTAGAGGAAAGAATCAGACCGATAACGTTGGCGGCTACAGTGATCCTGGCCTGAGCCCGTGAACTCACCCGTTTTGAACTAGAGTCCGTTCGTCATTTGAACCCATCGGTTCGGTTGGCGCAACGGGGCGAGGCGCGAAGCCCCG
>JADCGK010000219.1 GCA_020249045.1 Azospirillum sp.
ACGGTTACGATGCGATGCATCCGGGTTCACGCGTACTTGGCCGCTATCAGATAGCGCCAAAAGCCTTCAGGGATATCGGGTGGCAAGACCAGTACGGCAATTGGACGGCCAAGGCCAAAGCCCACGGTGTGGCGTCTGAAGCCGATTTTCTCGAGAGACCGGACGCGCAGGAAGCGGCTCTGGGAGAATATTTCAAGCGCAACGACGAACAGCTTCAGGCCAATGGCAGCCGCGCGCATCTCGGCGAGAAATACGTTTCGCCGATCGGCATTGGGTTCACAGTCACGGAAGCGGGGCTCGCGGCTGCCGCTCACCGGGCGGGCGCCAAGTACACCACGCAAGCGCTGGAGAAACTGGAATCGAAACGCAACGGCAATCCTCAGCGCTTTAGAGCAAGATGTTTTTCTGCGGAATCGGGATTCCCTTTTTCTGCGAATTCTGATTCAAGACTAGGACTGGGCCTTGGAGACCAGTCCCGATGACGCGACCTTATTCCGAGGATTTGCGCGAACGCGCGCTCATGATGGCGGAGGCCGGGCAGACGATCCGCGCCATCGGTGCGGCACTGCAGATCAGCCCGTCGTGCGTGTCGAAATGGCGCAAGCTGAAGCGCGACACCGGCGCGCTGAAGCCCGGCAAGATCGGCGGACACAAGCCGCGGGTTCTGACGGGCAAATGGGCGGCGTGGCTGCGGCGGCGGGTTCTGTCGGGCCGCCGCTGCACGCTGCGCGGGCTTGCGGCGGAACTGGCGGCGCGCGGCGTGAAGACGGAGAGCCGCGCGATCTGGGTGTTTCTGCACGCCGAAGGCTTGAGCTTCAAAAAAAGCGCTGCGGGCAACCGAGCAGAACCGCCCCGACATCGCGCGTAAACGGGCGCGCTGGCGGGCCCTGCAAAGCCGGATCGATCCGCAGCGGCTGGTCTTCATCGACGAGACTTGGGTGAAGACCAATATGGCGCCCTTGCGCGGTTGGGGGCTGCGCGGGCGCCGCCTGGAAGCCCACGTTCCCCAAGGCCATTGGGTTACGCTGACCTTCGTCGCGGCCTTGCGCTACGACCGAATAACGGCGCCGTGCGTGTTCGACGGCCCGATCAATGGCCTCAGCTTCTTGGCCTATGTCGAGCAAGTCCTGGTGCCGACCCTCAAGCCGGGCGACATCGTCGTCATGGACAATCTCGGCAGCCACAAAAGCCAAGCCGTGCGTCGGGCGATCCGCGCGGCCGGCGCCAAGCTCTTCTTCCTGCCCGCATACAGTCCCGATCTCAACCCCATCGAGCAGGTCTTCGCCAAGCTCAAGCACCTCGTGCGAAACGCCCAGCCCCGATCGATCGAGGCGACGTGGCGGAGAATCGGCAGCCTCGTCTCGATCTTCTCTCCAACCGAATGCGCCAACTATCTCGTCAGCTCAGGATATGCTTCCGTGTAAGCGAGTCATGCTCTAGCTCCGACCATCGGCAGAGCCGTTCGTTGGAAAACGGTTTTAAGCCGTCCCTAAAACGGATTGTTGGAGGCATCCGCGATCCGAAATCCCGGGGCCGTATCAAGTTTCGGCAAAGGGCATATTCGTACAAGAAAGCGGCCGACGGCTCGCGTAGCGAACACTGCAATTGCCGGTGTCCAATTCAGTCAACCGTCGTCGCGTCGAAATGCGCAAGGCTCAAGTCGGCAGCATCGGCGGCCGACAAACCAGCCCGATCGCGTCGAGTTTCTCGTCGGACAGATACCCGTACCGATTGATCCACACTTTGTGGGCCGAGGAAGCCCAGGCAGTCGACAGCCGCGCGCGAAAATCGTCGACGGGACCGTAGCCGTGCGCCATCGCGTAGACGGAAGTCGGCGCGCTCCGGCGCCGCGCCGCTTCGATTTTGCGCGCCATGGCCGCCGCACCGACCGGATGCGGCGCCTCCGGATCCGGATACTGGCCGATGGCATCGCCGAATTCCTCGGGCGTGTCCGCGACATCGAAAATCTTTGCGACAAGCGGAGCGACGCTTGTGGCGGAACCGAGAGCCGGGTTGTCGCGCAGCAGACGCGCGGTCCACGATCCCACCATCATCGGCCAATGCATCGTGAAAAGTTTAACCGATATGGCGTCGGCAAACGGCGCCATTGCTTCGAAGGAGAATCCAGAGATCGCCGTCCAAGGCGGCGGGAAACTTCGCAACACGATTTGTTTATGAGGAACCGCCGCGCGCCAAGCGGCCGCGCATTCGGCAGCCAGACGGGCCTTCAAGCCACACATGGCAACGACGCCCGGATAGTCGGCGACGGCAGTCATGCCGCGCGCGAGTTCGTCTAGAGTCAGACGTTGCGTGAGCCAAGCGTGGCAGCGCGTCGCGTCGGCGACCATTGCGTCAAAATCGAGCCCCATTCGCGCTGCCGCCGCCTGGGCGTGGGTGCCGAAATCCAAAAATGCACTGTCGAGCGTGTAGGGGGGATATTCCGGCCAATCGATATGGAATCCGTCGATGTCGGGATAGGCATGCGCCAGATCTTTCAGCAGTGCCACCGTGTAGTCGCGGATATGGGGGCTCGCCAGGGAGCCGTTTTTGTCGAGCCGGTCCGCGACGACGCGGCCATCGACGTGGCGCGGTTCGTCGTCCGGATCGGGACCGCCAAACTGCACGCGGTAGCCTGGCGGAATCGCCGCTTGGATCTGCAAATAGGTGCGCAAACCGCGTTGGCGCGCTTGCGCCAAGGCTTTGCCGATCAGGGCGCCGTCCGCCGAAGTATAGCTGTCGGGTGCAGGCGGCTGATAGCGCAGTCCTTCATAAATCGCGCGGTTGGGTTCGTAGGCGACGGATGTTCGTACGAACAATTCGCGCCGACCCCACAAGGGTCG
>JADCGK010000022.1 GCA_020249045.1 Azospirillum sp.
GCGCAAGGAATTTCCCGGTGCCGTGATCGGCATCAAGGATTCGACCGGCAGCTGGGACTCGGCCAAATCCTTCCTCGATGCGCACAAGGATCTGCAGATTCTGGTCGGCGACGAACGCCTGCTCGCGCGCGCCGTGCGCGAAGGCGGGTCGGGGTCGATCTGCGGCCTCGCCAATCTGCGGCCCGATCTGTTACGGCCCGCGGCGTGGGACGGCGCGGACGATCCGCGCATCGCGAAATGCGTCGAAGCCATCGTCGCCGATCCCTTCATGCCGGCGGTCAAGGCGCTGATCGCGCACCGCGAAAAGGACGCCGAGTGGCGCCGCATGCGCGCCCCGGTCGTCGCGCTCGACGACGCGCGCGTGCGCGCGCTGGTGGCGCGCTTCGAAGCCGCGCAAGGCGCGCAGGCCGCGTAATGGCCGAGGCGGGGACCGAGCCCCCCAAGCTGCGCGAGCGCGCCTACGCCGCGTTCACCGACCGGCTTCTGGCGCGCGACATCGTGCCCGGCCAATTCGTGTCGCAACGCGAGCTCGTCGAGATCACCGGCCTGCCGCTGGGGGCCATCCGCGAATTGGTGCCGCGGCTCGAGGCCGAAGGCCTGATCGTGACCGTGCCCCAGCGCGGCATGCAGGTGGCGCATGTGGATCTCAGCCTTATCCGCAACGCATTCCAGTTCCGCTTGATGATGGAGCGCGACGCCGTGGGCGCCTTCGTGCGCGAGGCGCCGATCGAGGAGATCGAGCGGCTGGCCGAGGCGCATAAACGCGTCATCAAGGAAGCCGCCAAGCGCATCACGCCCGAAACGATCCGCCGGGCGCAGATCGTCGACTGGGACATGCACGACACGATCGTCGATTTTCTGGGCAACGAGATCGTGTCCTCGGCCTATCGCGTCAACTCGATCAAGATCCGGCTGATCCGCCAAGCGGAGGTCCGGCTCGATCCGGGCCGGGTGGAGACGGTGATGCGCGAGCATCTCGCCATCGTCGATCTGATCCGTGCGCGCGACGCGGAGCGCGCGACGGCCGCGCTGGCCGCGCACATCCAGGATGCGCGCAACCGCGCGCTGGGATTGTCGCCTTAGGGAACGTGAACGCAACCGCGAACGGCGCGCCAAAGCGCCGGCGGAAACCAAGGGGGAAACCATGAAGAAGATCGCACGACGCTCGTTGATGCTCGGCACCGCCGCCGTCCTGGCCGCGCCCGCCATTCCGCGCGCGCAAGCCACCGCCGTCCGCTGGGGCGAGATGCTGGCGCCCACCCATCCGCAGGTCCAGATGATCGACCGCATCGCCGCCGAGGTGCGCGAGAAGACCGGCGGGCGCATCGCGATCCAATCCTTCCCCAACGGCCAGCTCGGTTCGGGCCGAGACATGATGGAGGCGGTTTCCGCCGGCGCGCTGCAGATGACGACCGACGGCGCCGGCGCGCTGGCGGCGCTGTTGCCCGCCTTGTCGGTCATCGAAGCGCCCTATCTGTGGCGCGACGCCGCGCACATGGCCAAAGCCGCCGGCGCGCCGCAGTTCCGGCGCATGAACGACGATCTGGTCGCGCGCCGTTCGATGCGCCTGGCGGCCGTCACCTATTACGGCAAGCGTCATCTGACGACCGGCAGCAAGCAGGTGCGCACGCCCGCCGACATGGCCGGGTTCAAACTGCGCGTGCCGCCCGTCGACGTGTTCCGCGCGATGGCCGAAGCCTGGGGTGCGGTCGCGACGCCCGTCAATTTCAACGAGCTTTACCTCGCGCTCAACCAAGGCGCCGTCGACGGCCAGGAAAACCCGCTGCCCACGATCCAAAGCGGCAAGTTCTTCGAGGTGCAGAAGTTCCTGGTGCTGACCGAGCACATCATCACGCCGCGCCTGGTCATCGTGAACGAGAATTTCTGGCGCGGTCTGCGCAACGCCGATCGCGACGTGCTGGAGGCGGCGATCGCCAACGGGGCGAAATGGCAGGACCAGGAATTGCTGGGCCAGGAGGCTTCGCTGGTCGCCACGTTGCGCGGCGCGGGCATGACGGTGATCGAACCCGACGTCGCGGCCTGGCGGGCCCCCGTGCTCGCGCGCGTGCCCCAGCGCTTCGCGCAAGTCTGGGGGGCGGACACCTTCGAAGCGTTGCGCGCGCTGTGATCGGCGCCGTGCGGCGCGCGGCCGATGGCGGGACGCGCGCCGCCGCCTTCCTTTTGCTGATGGCGCTGCTCGCTTGCGTGGTCGCGGGCGTGGTGTCGCGCCAATTGGGCGCGCCCCTCCCCTGGACCGACGAAGCCGCGCAATACCTGCTGGTCTGGACGGGCTTCGTCGGTTGGATTCTGGCCGCACGAAAGCGCGCGCATATCCGCATCGACGTGCTGATCGACCGCCTGCCGCCCGGGCCGCGCCGGGTGGCGGAGGTCGCGATCCAAATGTGCGTGTTGGCGCTGGCCGCAGCGATGCTCGCCTACGGTCCGGTGTTGATCGAACGCAATCTCGACGTCAGCTGGATCAGCGTGCCGTTGTCGGCGGCGTTGCTTTACATCCCCGTACCGATCGCGGCGTTCGCCGTCGCGCTGCAAGCCACGGCGCAGATCCTCGAGGCGATCCGCGGACCCGTGCCGACGGCGGCGACGGAGACCCGGCTGTGATCGAAGCCATGGCTTGGATCCTGCCGGCGTGGTTCGCCGCGTTGATGCTGGGCGTGCCGCTCTACGCTTCGATGGGCGTGGCCGCTCTCGCGTTCGTGTTGCTGACCGGGATCACGCCGCAGATCGTTCCGCAGAAAATCGCCCAGGCGGCGAACTCCTTCCCGCTGCTCGCCGCACCGCTGTTCATCCTGATGGGCAACATCATGAATTCGGGCGGCATCACCGACCGGATTTTCGCCTTCGCGACGGCGTGCGTGGGCTGGCTGCGCGGCGGGCTGTGCCACGCCAACATTCTGGCGAGCGTCATCTTCGCGGGGATGTCGGGATCGGCCGTGGCCGACGCGGGCGGCGTGGGCACGCTCGAAATCAAGGCGATGAAGGACGAGGGCTACGACGCGGAGACCGCCGCGGCCATCACGGCCGCCTCGGCGACCATCGGCCCGATCATCCCGCCGTCGTTGCCGATGGTGATCTACGGCGTGTCGGCGGACGTCTCCATCGGCGGCTTGTTCCTGGCGGGCGTCATTCCGGGCCTGCTGATGGCCGGGGCGTTGATGGCGATGGTGACGTGGGTGGCCAAGCGCCGGAACCTGCCGCGCCATCCGTTCCCGGGCTTGCGCGATCTGGCGCGGGCCTACGCGCGGGCGCATTGGGCGTTGATGACGCCGGTCATCCTGTTCGGCGGCATGATCGCGGGCATCTTCACGCCGACCGAAGCGGCGGGCGTGGCCACCGTCTACGCGCTGATTTTGGGCCTTTTCGTCTACCGCGAATTCGATTGGCGCGATTTGCCGCGCATCGCCGCCGAAACGGTGGAGACGACGGGTGTGGTGCTCGCCCTGGTGATGACCGCCTCCGCGCTGGGCTGGTGCCTATCCCTCAGCCGCATCCCGCAGACCGTGGGGCCGCAGATCGTGGCGCTGGTGGGCGATCCGTTGGTGTTCCTGCTGGCGGTCAACTTGCTGCTGCTGTTCGTGGGCTGCTTCATGGAAGCGCTGGCCGCCATGCTGATCCTGATCCCGATCCTGACGCCCGCCGCCGCGCAGTTCGGCATCGACCCGATCCAGTTCGGGTTGATTTTCGTGCTGAATTTGATGATCGGCACGATCACGCCGCCGGTCGGCGTCGTGCTGTTCGTCACCTCGCGGATCGCCGGAATATCCTTCGCGGCGATGTCGCGGGCGATCTTGCCGTGGCTCGTTCCGCTGATCGCCGTGCTGATTGCCGTCACGCTGTGGCCCCCGCTGACGACTTGGCTGCCGAGGCTCGTCATGGGACGATAGGTCCCGTGAATACGGCGCCCGGATTCGTCGATCTTTATACGCCCAAGCTCGTCACGATCCTGCGCGAGGGATACGGGCTCGCCGGTCTCCGCGCCGACGCCGTCGCGGGGCTGACGGTCGCCATCGTCGCCCTGCCGCTGTCGATGGCCATCGCCATCGCTTCGGGTGCCACGCCCGCCCAAGGTCTCTACACCGCGATTTTCGGCGGGTTCGTCGTGTCCGCCTTGGGCGGAAGCCGTTTTCAGATCGGCGGTCCGGCGGGCGCCTTCATCGTGCTGGTGGCCGCCACGATCGCCCAGCACGGCATGGCCGGAACGATCCTGGCCGTGTTCCTGTCGGGTTTCATGCTGATCGCGGCGGGGTTCTTGCGCCTCGGCACGTATGTGAAGTTCATCCCCTATCCGGTCACGGTCGGGTTTACGGCCGGGATCGCGGTCATCATCTTCGCGAGCCAGATCAAGGATCTCCTCGGCCTGGTGCTGCCCGGCCCCGAGCCCGCCGCGATCCTCGCCAAGCTGCCCGTCTTGTGGGCGGCTCTGCCGACTTTCGACGTCGCGACCATCGCATTGGCGTTGGCGACCATCGCCCTCGCCGAAGGCTGCAAGCGCTGGCGTCCGCAATGGCCGGGCTTGCTGATCGCCGTCACCCTCGCGGCTGCGGCGACGGCCGCGTTCGATTTGCGGGTGGAGACGATCGGCACGCGGTTCGGCGGCATTCCATCGACGATCCCCGCGCCCGAACTGCCTGATCTCGCGTGGGGCAAGATCCTCGCCGTGCTGCCGAATGCGCTGGCGTTCGCCTTGCTGGGCGCCATCGAATCGCTGCTGTCGGCGGTCGTGGCCGACGGGATGACCGGCCGGCGTCACCGTTCGAATTGCGAACTGGTCGGACAGGGTTTCGCGAACGTCGCCAGCGCTTGTTTCGGCGGCATTTGCGTGACCGGCACGATCGCGCGGACGGCCACCAACGTGCGCGCGGGCGCGCACGGGCCCGTCGCGGGCATGCTTCACGCGGGCTTCCTGCTGGGCTTCGTGCTGCTGGCCGCACCTTTGGCCGCGCATATCCCGCTCGCCAGCCTTGCGGGCGTTCTCGCCTTGGTCGCGTGGAACATGGTCGAAAAGCGCGCCTTCGCGACCCTGGTGCGCGCGACGCCGGGGGATGCGGCCGTGTTGCTTTCGACCTTCCTGCTGACCGTCTTCCGCGACCTGATCGAAGCGATCGTCGTCGGCTTCGCGCTTGGCTCGGCGCTGTTCATCCACCGCATGTCGAAGACGACCGCGGTCGCCGCCACGCCTTTGGTCGCCGAGGATCGCGCCGACGGCCCGGCCGACGAGCGCATCCCCTACGACGAACGCGCCGCCAACGCGCCCGACATCGTCGTCTATCGGATCGTCGGCGCGTTCTTTTTCGGCGCGGCGGCGTCCATCGGCGCGGTCCTCGAGCGCATCGCCGATACCCATCGCGCCCTGGTGGTGGATTTCGCCGCCGTGCCGTTCGTCGATGCGACCGCCGCGCACACGATCGAGGATTTGGCCCGCCAGGCCGCGCGGCGCGGCGTCAAACTCGTTCTGACCGGCGCGTCGCCGGCCGTCGCGCGCGATTTGCGCGCGCACGGGATCGGCGGCGAAGCGGTCGCCTGGGCCGACAACGTGGACGCGGCGATCGTCCTTTTGCGCGCGAGGCACCCATGACCGACGAACCCCGGATCGACGATTACCCCCGCCGCACGGCGGACAAACTGCGCTACGCCGACACCGACCGCCAAGGCCACGTCAACAACGCGGTCTTCGCCACCTTCTTCGAAACCGGGCGCGTGGCGCTCCTCTACGATCCCGACGGTCCGCTGCACGCGCCCGATGGCGCCTTCGTGATCGCGAAACTCAGCGTCGATTTCCTCGGGGAAATCCTGTGGCCCGGCACGGTCGAAATCGGCACCGCCGTCGCATCGATCGGGCGCAGTTCGGTACGTCTCGAACAATCGTTGTTCCAGAACGGACGCCGGGTCGCGGCGGCCGAAAGCGTGATCGTGCATATCGGCACGCTCGACCGAAAATCCAGTCCGCTGCCGGCGCACGCGCTGGCCGCGCTCGAAGCGTGCAAGCGGGTCTGAGCGTTCGGGCCGCGCTTTGGCAGCAAGAATCGGAATGCGGTGCCTCGCGGACGGGCGTAAAGGGCGGTCATGACCGACCTTCCGATCCTTCCCGGCGCGTGGTCGCCGGACACCATCGTCTGGCGGGAAATCGCCGCCGACGGATCGAAATACGCGCTGCTCGACGGCGACAAGGCGGCGGGCGTGTTCGCTTACGCGTTCTTCATTCCCGCCGGGATGTGGGATCCGCCGCATTGGCACACGCAAGACTCCCGCGTCTTCGTCGTGTCGGGCCAGTTGGAACTCGGCTACGGCGAGGTCTTCGATCGCGCGGCTTTGCGCGCGTATCCGCCGGGCAGCCTGCTGAGCGTGCCCGCCCAAGCGCGGCATTTCGACGGGGCGGCGGTCGATACGTTGATCTACGGCGTCGCGCGCGGACCTTGGGCGACGCGGTACGTGGCCCCATGACCCGTCAGTGCAAACCGCCGGCGAAGATCTCGGGCTTGGGGCGGTAGCGGCCGTCGTCGTATTCGCCGAAGGCGCGGCGGACCTCCGGATGCTCGACCGGGCCGTTCTCCGGATCGGGGACCAAATTCTGCTCGCTGACATAGGCCTGATACGGCCCTTCGCGCTCGTTGAGCGCATACAAATGATAGAACGGCTGGTCCTTGCGCGGCCGGACTTCCGCCGGAATCGAGCGATACCATTCCTCCGTATTCGCGAATTCGGGATCGACGTCGTAGATCACGCCCCGGAACGGATAGACCCGGTGGCGGACGACCTGCCCGATGTGGAATTTGGCGCTGCGCATGACGGGGATATTATGCACCCGCGCGGCGGGTTCAAGCCCCTCGCGTCACAGCGCCAAACCGCCGTCGACGCGCAGAATTTGGCCGGTGACGAAACCCGCCTCGGGCCCCGCCAGCCACGCGATCGTTTCGGCGATCTCGGCGGGCTCGGCCAACCGGCCCATCGGGATGCTTGCCGTGATCGCCCGCCAGCGTTCGGGATCCATCGCACCTTGGCGCGCACCGTCCTTGCGGGTGAAGCCGGGCGCCACCGCGTTGACCGTGGCGCCCGACGACGCCAGTTCGAGCGCCAAGGCGCGCACCAGGGCTTCGAGCCCCGCTTTGGCCGCCGCCGAGGCCGCGAAGGCGGGCAGGTCGGCGCGGAACAGCGTCGCCACGAACGAAGATACGCCGATCAACCGCCCGGTGCGCGAAGCGGCCAGGGCCGGGGCGGCGGCGCGTGCCAGATCGCCGAACGCCGCCGTCATGCCCGCCCACGCCGCGTCCAGTCTGGCGCGCGTCAATTCGGCGAGGGCCGCGCGGTCGGCGGCACCCGCGCATGCGACGACGACGTCGAGCCGTCCGAAGCGTTCGCACGCGCGGGCGACCGCCGTTTCGGCGAAGGCGGGATCGCCCGTTTCGCCCAGCACGGTATCGATCGATGCGCCCGCCGCGCGCAATTCGTCCGCGAGCGCTTCGAGCCCCGCGGCGTTGCGCCGCGTGGCGAGCAGGAAGCCGGTCGCCGGACCCGCGAGACGCCGCGCTGCGGCGGCGCCGATGCCGCTGCCCGCGCCGGTAATCAGAAAGACGCGCATCGCGATGGAATCTGCGATAAATCCGTGCGCGAAGCGAGGAGAAGTCGATGGCGATTTTGCTGACCGGGGGAAGCGGGTTCGTCGGGCTGAACGTGGCCGAGGCGTTGTTGACGCGCGGGGCGACGGTCGTGTTGCATGCGCTCGACGCCCCGCCGCCTGCCGCCCTTGCCGAGTTTGCGAAATTGCCC
>JADCGK010000220.1 GCA_020249045.1 Azospirillum sp.
GTGCCAACCCGCAGCGGATCGGCGAGGCGCTTGAGCGTGGCGAGCACCGACAGCGGCACGATGGCGCTGGTTTTGGGATTGTCGGGAGAGGGTAGGCCCTCCGTCGAAACCGAGAAACGCACGCAATCGGCGACGATGTCGAATTCGTGGACGTTCCGCGTCAGGCCCGGGTCGGCCCAGCACTCGACATGCGTCCGGTCGGGACCGGGCCCCGCGAGGCTCAAGGCCGCCGCGACGTTGACGTTCGCCGGGAACCCCTTGGCCGCTTCGCGCGCGGTTCCGGCGAAGATGCGGGTGGGTTCGTGGATCGCGGCGAGATCGATGCCGGTGGCCACGACGTAGGGTGCGCCGGCCCAACCTTGCGGCGGCTTGCGGTTGCGCATCGTGGCGCGCTCGATCCGGCCCAAGGATGCGGCGGCGACGGCGTCGAGGGCGAGCAACGCCCCCGTCGCGACGATCAGCTTGGCGCCCGCCGCCTCGGCTGCGGCCGCAAGGTCCATGTGATCGAGGAGGGCGGCGGCGTTGACGGTGACCAGCGTGCGGCCCCGTGCGAATGCCGCAAGGGCGATGTCGCGCAACGCGCCACCGGCCGCGCAATCGACCAGGATGTCGCTGGCCGCCGCCAGTCCGTCGAGAGTCAGAACCGGTGCCACGATGCTCCGGGCGGCGAGAATCGCCTCGGCCTTGATACGGTCGCGCACCGCCACGCCCGCCAATCCCAGACGCGGTTCGCCGGCCGCAAGACGTGCGGCCAACGCGCCGCCGATGGCACCCAGGCCGACGATCCCGATTTTCAAAGGAGTTCCCATGGCGACGTTATCGCCGCCATGGGAAGGCTGATCAATAGCGGCGGTACGGCAGGAACTTGCCGTGCATCGTGATTTTAACCCGGTCGCCTTTCGGGTCGGGCAGGCGTTCCATATCCATCTCGAAATCGATCGCCGACATGATCCCGTCGCCGAATTCCTCGTGGATCATCTCCTTCCAGGTCGTGCCGTAGACCTGCACGAGTTCGTAGAAGCGGTAGATCAACGGATCGGTCGGCGGGCCGGGGGGCAGGGACCCGCGATAGGGAATTTCGGTGAGCGTCAGCTCGTCGTCCTTGTCGAGACCCAGGAACTTCGCGGCCTTGGCCGCGTGTTCGGGCAGCATCGACATTTGGCCGAGGCATGCGGCCGTCGTCCAGATCGGGTTCATGCCGACCTTCTCGCCGATCTTCTTCCAGCTCAGCTTCTTCTTGCGCTTGATCTTGAGAATCTTCTCGGCGAGGGCTTGTTTGGCGTCGTTCATGGTTCCTCCGGGGCTACGACTAGCCGGCCGCGCGCAGGCTTCCGCCATCCGGCGGAACGGGCCGCACGGGCGGCTCCATCAACCCGGGGCGCACCTCGGGCGGATTCTTCGGATTCCAGTCGGCGGGTACGTTCGAATTGAACGCGCGGCTGCGCTCGACCAGGAAATCCACGATGTGGTTGCGGATGCGGTAGTAATGCGGGTGCTTGTGCACGTCGTGGCGCGTGCGCTCCCGCGGCAGAGTGTTGACGACGATCTCGGCGATCTTCGCCTGCGGGCCGTTGGTCATCAGCACGATCCGGTCGGCGAGCAGGATCGCCTCGTCGACGTCATGGGTGATCATGAACACGGTCTGCTGGGTGGCCGCGCAAATGCGCAGCACCTCCTCCTGCAGCGTGCCGCGCGTCAGCGCGTCCAGGGCGGAGAACGGTTCGTCCATCAGCAGCATCTTGGGCTCGATCGACAGGGCGCGCGCGATCCCGACGCGCTGCTTCATGCCGCCCGACAGCATCGCGGGCTTCTTGCGTTCGGCCCCCGTCAATCCGACCAAGTCGATGTATCTTTGGCACTGGGCGGCGATCTTCGCCTTGTCCCAATCGCGCCAGCGCGAGGATACGGCGAAAGCGATGTTGTCGCGCACTGTCATCCAGGGCATCAACGCATGGCCCTGGAAGATCACGGCGCGATCGAGGGAGGGGCCGGCCGCCTCCTTGCCGCCGACCACGACGACGCCGGAATCCGTGTGGTCGAGCCCGGCGAGGATGTTGAGGATCGTCGTCTTCCCGCAGCCCGAATGGCCGATCAGGCAGACGAATTCGCCCTTCGCGACGCCGAAATGCACGTCTTCGAATACGGTCTGAACGCCGCCACCCGGTTGGGCGAAGCGCCGCGCGATGCCTTCGACGGAAACGTAGGCCATGGCGCCGCTCACTCCTGATACGTGACGAGCTTGGTGACGGCGCCGAGGATCTGGTCGAGCAGCATGCCCACCAGACCGATGACCAGGATCGCCGTCACGATGTTGGCGATGGAAAGGTTGTTCCACTCGTTCCAGACGAAGTAGCCGATGCCGGTGCCGCCCACGAGCATTTCGGCCGCGACGATCACCAGCCAGGCGATGCCGATGGAAATGCGCATGCCGGTCATGATCGTGGGGGCCGCCGCGGGCAGGATCACGCGCAAGGCCGTGCGCAACGGCGGCACTTCGAGCGTGCGCGCGACGTTGAGCCATTCCTTGCGCACGCTCGCGACGCCGAAGGCGGTGTTGATCAGCATCGGCCAGATCGAGCAGATGAAGATCACGAAAATCGATGAGGTCGCGCTGTCCTTGATCGTGTAGAGGGCGAGCGGCATCCACGCGAGCGGGGAGATCGGCCGGAGAACTTGAATGAAAGGGTTGAGCGCGCCGTAGATCAGCGGAGACATGCCGATCGCGAAGCCGAGCGGAATGGCGATCGCGGCGGCGATCAGATAGCCCATCAGCACGCGCCCCAGCGAATACGCGAGTTGGATGCCGATCCCTTTGTCGTTGGTGCCGCGCACCGCGAAGGGGGCCTGCAAATGCTCCCAGATCTTGACGCCGACATCCACGGGCGTGGGCATCGGCGTTTGTTTGCCCTGTTGGGCGGCCTGGCCCAGCAGCGCTGCGTATTCGGGATCGAGGGCGGGGCCCCCCGGTCCGGCGGTCGGGGTGGCCGCGATCTGCCAACCGCCCAAGAAGACGGCCAGCAGAAGCAGCGACAGCAGCGTTTGCCGGGCGCGCAGACTGCCGAGCATCAGGTCCGCCGGATCGGGAAGGAGGCGATGTAGCCTTCGGGGTTCGCCGGATCGAAGGTCTTGCCCATGATCGTGTGGTTGCGCATCGGCGAGGCGGGGGGTGTCAGGCCGACGTCGCGCATCACGCGGCTGGCGTCGGCCGCCAAGAACACCTGTTCGGCGATCTGGGCGTAGTTGACGTCGCCGCGGATCTGCCCCCAGCGTTTCATTTGCGTGAGGATCCAGATCGCCATCGAATGCCACGGGAACGGATCGAAGCCGATCCGCTCGGGCACGCGCTGGACCTGGCCCAAACCGTCGGCGAAGGTGCCGGTGAGCACCTGCTCGACGACCGTTTGCGGCTGGTTCAGGTAGTTCTGCGGGCTGATCGCCTCGGCGATCTGGCGCCGGTTCTCCGCCTTCGAAGCGAACGCCGCCGCCTCGACGATCGCGCGCATGAGCGCTTGGAACGTGTTGGGCATGGTTTGCGTGAATTCGCGGCTGGTCGCGAACACGCAGCACGGATGGCCGTCCCACAATTCGCGCGTCAGGATGTGGATGAAGCCCACGCCGTCGAACACCGCGCGTTGGTTGAAGGGATCGGGGCCGAGGAAGCCGTCGATGTTGTCGGCGCGCAGATTGGCGACCATTTCGGGCGGCGGTACGGCGCGGATCTGGATGTCGCGATCCGGATCGAGGCCGGCCTCGGCCACGTAGTAGCGCAGCAGATAATTGTGGATCGAGTAGTCGAACGGCACGGCGAAGCGGAAGCCGCGCCACTGCTTGGGATCGCGTTTGTCGCGGTGTTTGGTCGCCAGGGTGATCGCCTGGCCGTTGATGTTCTGGATCGCACCCATCGCCCAGGGGATGGCGTTGGATCCGGCGCCCACGGAAATGGCCAGGGGCATCGGGGCCAGCATGTGGGCGGCGTCGTATTCGCGGTTCAACGATTTGTCCCGGATGACCGCCCAGCCGGCGGTGCGCACGACGTTCACGTCCAGGCCATGCTTGGCGTAGAAGCCCATCGGATGGGCCATGATGACCGGCGTCGAGCAGGTGATCGGGATGAAGCCGACTTCGAGTTTCGGCTTTTCGAGCGCGCGCGGCGCTTGCGCGGCGACTTCGCGGATGAAGCCCATCGGCAGGACGCTGGCGATCGCCGCCGCGGCGGTCGACGAGCCGACCAAGTTCATGAAGCCGCGCCGGTTGGCATCGGCCCCGAAGATCGCTTTGACGACCGCCGCCTCGGCCAGATCGGCCATCGAGGTTTCGATGTCGTGCGTGGCGACCGCGGGTGCGGCAAGTGCGGGTTGCGGTGGGGCGGCGAGCTTCGCGAAGGCATTGTGCGAGGCGAGCGAATCGTGGGCCCCGCAGGGGCAGCCCTCCAAGTTGGACGTAGCGCTATAGAGCGAATCGAACATGGCGGGGCCTCCCGAAAACCGAGCATCCGAAGGTCGGACGCAACGAAACGGGTGTTCGCAAGGCGTGTGCCAGCTCGTTTCGAGGGCAAATACCGGCCTGACCGATAAAATTGCCGGAGTAATGTGCAGTTTCCTGGCGCAGAATCGGGCGCCAAAGGCGTTTCGACGGGGGCGGCGCTCCTGTATAAGAAAGCGCTCTTGAATATGAGGTTTTGCGTGCGACTTCGTTCCCTTCTGACCGGTACCGCTTTGGCCGTCGCTTTGGGCGCCGGCGTGGCCGTGGCCCAGCAAGCGGCCACTTGCCTGACGACCGAGGAAGCGACGGCGATCAAGGCGCGGATGCTGCAGACGGAATTGATGGTCGCCACGCTGTCGTGTCGCCGGGCCATCAATCACGAAGCCGACTACAACGCCTTTATGGACCGGCATTCGGCCGAACTGCGCCGCTACAACCAGATCATCCAGCAGCATTTCGGCCGCACGGGCGGGAACGCGCAGCGCCGATACGATACGTTCACGACCGCCCTGGCGAACGACGCGTCCAACCGGTCGCTCGCCTCGCCCAATTTCTGCGACGAAACCCACAAATTGTTCGAGCGCGCAGCCGGCATCCAACGCGGTCAATTGGGGCTGCACATGACCGAACTGACGCGCGTCGGCCATATGCGGACCGGCGAGCAGTGCGGCCGGGATGTCGCCATGCAGTTCGCCTTGGCGCGTTGATTTCGGCGGCCGTCGTGGGCGCGTCGGGGGCGGGCGGCTGCGGCCGACAGCCCCCAAACGAAAAGGGCCGGTCTTTCGACCGGCCCTTCGTCGTTTCGCCGTTCGGCGGCGGGATCGTTACTGCAGAACGATCTCGACGCGGCGGTTTTGCGGCTCGCGCACGCCGTCGGCGGTGCGCACGCGCAGTTCGCTTTCGCCGCGACCGACCGTGACGATCTGGTTCGCCGGGATGCCCTGGCGGACGAGTTCGGCGCGCACGGCGTCGGCGCGACGCTCGGACAGACGCTGGTTGTACTGCGGCGTGCCCGACGTATCGGTGTGGCCCGTCGCGGTGATGCGCGTCACGCCGCCCTGGCGGGCTGTCGTGGCGGCTTGGCCGATGATGCGCGTGGCCTCCGGCGTCAGGTTCGACTGGTTGAAGTCGAAGAAGACAAGGAAGTTACGCTGGATCTGCGGCGCGGGCGCGGCGGCCGGTGCCGGAGCGGGCGCGGGCGCCGGCGCCGGGGCGGGAGCCGCGGCCGGGGTCGGCGCCGGACGGGCGGCGGGCGCTGCCGGGGCGCCGAATTCCCACCGCAAGCCCAGCATGACCGAGTGGTTCATCGGGCGGTCGAGCGTCAGCGTGTTCTCGCCGGCGCGCAGTGCGCGATAGGCGGCGGTCGTCGAGAACTCGGGTTTCGTGAACGTCGACATGAAACGATAGTCGAGCGTCATCTTCAGTTGCTGCATCAGCGGATACGCCATGCCGGCGATCAGCTGATAACCGGCGAGGTTATCGCTTTCGTCGACCATCTTGGTGCCCGCGCCCGTCGCATCGGCGCTCATCCGCACCCAACCCAGACCGGCGCCGAGATACGGCGTGACGGGGAGACCGAAATTGAAGTCGTACAGCACGTTACCGAAGATACCGAGGTGGCTGGTGCTGCCGCCGGGGCTGGCCTGTGCCGCGCCGCTGCGGTTCAGCGCATCGACCTTGTTGTCGCGCCAATTGGCTTCGAGTTCCGTACGCCAACCATTGCCGTAGCCGTAGCCGAGCGCCGCGATCAAGCCGTAGCCCGTCTTGAATTCGGTCTCGATATTCGCGCGGGTCGGGCTCGTGTTGCCGCTTTGCTCTTGCAGCCAGTTGGCGCCGGCAGCGCCGCCGATATACAGACCGGACGTGGTCTGGGCGGCCGCAGGCGCGGCGAGGGCAACCACCGTGGCGGCGGTCATAAGGGCGGTGCGCAAGCGCATTTCGTCGTATCCTTCCTGAGCGGCGTCGTTGCAATCGTCGCGAGCCATACGTCACCGACATCGACTCGCACAAAATCTATTTATCACACTCCGTTCCGGGTGCAGCTTCTGCCTTGCGGAATTCGACATGTTCCGCCGGAGTGTGACAGGGAAGTCACGCTCGAATTCCTGTGAGGATCGCCCCCTAAGTTATTATTCTATAACGATTTCGACCCGACGATTACGCGGTTCGCGGGTTTGGTCAGGGGTCTGAACGAGCAACTGTGTTTCGCCACGGCCGATTACGGCGATCGCGGAGGAGGGAATGCCCTCGCGGACCAGGGCGTCGCGCACGGCGTTCGCGCGCCGGATCGACAGGGCCATGTTGTAGCGCGGCGTGCCCATCGTGTCGGTATGCCCGGTCGCCGAAATGCGGGTATAGGCGCCGGCCTTCGCCGAATTGGCGGCTTCCACCAGGACGCGTTGGGCGTCGTTGGTCAGATCCGATTTATCGAAATCGAAAAACACCGTGAAGTTTCGGGGACCCGCGACGGTCGCGGCGGGGACCGGCGCGGGGGCCGCCGGTTGAGGCGTTGGCGCGGGAGCGGCGGAGGCGGGTGTCGGCGCCGGTTGCGGGGCCGCTGCTGGCGTGCCGAAATTCCACCGCAACCCCAGCAAGACCGCATGATCGCGGAACGGTACGCTCGCGCGCGTGCCGGCGGTCGTGCCGATCTCGGCCTTTTGCGTGGCGAAATACCGATACGACGCGCCGAGCGCCCAATTGCCATTGACGTGATAATCGACGCCCGCGATGCCCTGATAGGCGAAAACGGTGTCGTTGCCATCGACGGTGGCCCCGCCGGTCAACACGCCCGCGTTGTTCGCGCGCACGCGCGCCGCCCCGATGCCCGCGCCGACATACGGCACGAAATCGGTGCCGGTGGCGATGTCGTAGAGCCCGTTGATCATCAAACTCGTGGCGTCGAGCGAACCCGTGGTCGCTTGCCCGGCCGCAGCACCGGCGACGTTCGACCGGCGGTGACCGAGTTCGAGTTCCGCGCGCGCGCCGTTGCCGAACGCGTACCCGACGGCACCGACGCCGGCGAGCCCGGTCTTGAGGCCGAGGCCGGTGGTTTGTCCGGCTTGCGCGACGTTCGAATCCTGCGGCTTGTGTCCGCCGACGCCGGCACCGACGTAAATGCCCTCGGTGAATTGCGGGCGGCTCTGGGCATGGCTGTCGCCGCCTGCGAACAGCAGGGCGAGGGCGGGAAGGGCGAGGGCGTAGGCGCGCAACTGCATGTGGAACCGCGTCGATTCGGGGTTATCCACAGCACCCTGTCATACCGGTTCCGATTCGCCCAAGGCCGACTCGACACGGTCGCGTCAGATGAATTCCGCGGGCTTGCGCGCACCCCAATCATGCGCCGCTTCGTAGGCCGCGGCGAGGCGATAGAGCTTCGCCTCCGTCCGCGCCGCGCTCGCGAGTTGGAAGGACAGCGGCAACCCCCGCCCGTCGAAGCCGGCCGGCACGGCGATCGCCGGATGCCCGGTCAGGTTGAATGCGCCGCGCAACGACGCTTGCAGCAATTTCTGCACGGCGTCCTTGTCGTCGATGCGGCAGGGCGGCAAACCAGCCCCCGCGCACAACAGCGCGTCGTGCGCGCCCAAGATCGCGTCCATCTTCGCCTTGAGCGTCGCGCGCGCGCGCAAGCAGCGCAGATAGTCCGCCGCCGAGACGAAAGCGCCCGCCGAGATCAATTCGCGCGCCCGCGCGCCATAGGCCTCGGGCCGCGCGCGCAGGTCGGCGGCGTGGATCGCGAAGGCTTCGCTCGCCAAGATCGCCCAATTGGTCGATCCGTAGACCGCGAATGGGCCGGGATCGATTTCCACCACCTTCGCGCCCAGGCGCCGGAACGCTTCGGCCGCGGCATCCATGCCGGCCGCGGTCTCGCGTTCGGCCGCCACGTCGCGCGTATGCCAAACCCGCGCGTAGGCGACGGTCATTCCGGCGATCGGCTTGCCGATATCCCGCGCGAAATCCTCGTCCGCGTCGGCCAGCGACGTGGGATCGTGCGGATCGTGTCCGGCGATGGCGCCCAGCAACAGCGCGTTGTCGCGCACGTCGCGCGTCATCGGACCGACGTGATCGAGCGACCAGGCGAGCGGCAGCACGCCGCGCCGCCCGACGCGCCCGTAGGTCGGCTTCAAGCCGGCGACGCCGCAGAAACCGGCCGGGCCGCGGATCGAACCGCCTGTGTCGGTGCCCAACGCGGCGGGCAGCAGACCGGCCGCGAGTGCCGCGCCAGAACCGCTCGACGAACCGCCGGGCATCGCGGCGAGATCCCACGGATTGCGCGCCGGCGGAGCGGGCAGGTCGAACGAGGGTCCGCCGATGGCGTGTTCGTGCAGCGCGAGCTTGCCGAACGGGATCGCGCCCGCTTTTCGAAGTTTGGCGACCACGAACGCGTCCGCACGCGCGGGGTTTGGATCGTGCACGCGGCTGTGCGCGGTCGTCGCATCGCCCGCGACCGCGACGATATCCTTGATGCCCACCGGAATGCCGTGCAGCGGGCCGCGATCCACGCCCTCGCGCAACTCGCCGGCCGCGCGGTCGGCGTCGGCGAGCGCCGCCGCCGCGTCGAGCTTCAAAAACGCCCCGAGCTTGCCGTCCAACGTCCGCACGCGGTCGATCAACCCTTCGACATACGCGCGCGGATGCAACGCGCCCGACCGGTAGCGTCGGCCGATTTCGGCGATCGACAGCCAATGCGCGTCGGTCATGGCACGAAGCGATGCGCGGGTTCGAGTGCCACGTCCCCCGGATCGGGCACGTTGCGCAGATGCGCGGCGATGCCGCGCGCAGCGCGCACCAGTTCGTCGGGATAGAGGTCGGCGGATCGCGCAAGGCCGGCTTGCCGGGCGCGCGCGAGGATTTCGGTTGCGGGTTCGGGTTCGCTCATGCGGTCATGATGGACTTTTTCCAACCGCCGGAGCCAGCCCCATGAAGATGTCCGGGATCCCGTTCGCGACCGTCGATTGGGCGGGCGTCGAAGCCACGCGCCATCCGGGTACGACCGGCGAGGCGCTGTGGCGCACCCGGCATTTCGCCGATATCCGCGTGCGGATGGTCGAGTATTCGCCGGGCTACGAGGCCGATCATTGGTGCGAGAAGGGGCACGTTCTGCTCGTGCTCGAGGGCGAGTTGGAGACCGAACTCGCCGACGGACGGAAGTTCGCCCTGCGCCCCGGGCAAAGCTATCAGGTCGCGGACGGGGCGGAGCCGCACCGTTCGCGCACGGCCTCGGGCGCCAAACTCTTCATCGTGGATTGAGCGATGATCGGAACGCGCTATTTCGAGGACCTGGCCGTCGGGCAGATTTTCGAACACGGTTCGATCGAGGTCACCGAGGCGGACATCCTGGATTTCGCCCGGCGCTTCGATCCGCAGATTTTCCATCTCGACGCCGAGGCGGCGAAGTCGACGTTCTTTTCGGGGCTCGCGGCCAGCGGCTGGCATACGGCGGCGATGACGATGCGGCTCATCGTCGACAGCGGGCTCGACCTCGCGGGCGGGATCATCGGGGCCGGCGGGGCGCTCAGCTGGCCCCGGCCGGTGCGCCCCGGCGACGTGCTGTCGCTGCGCATCGAGGTGCTCGAGCTTCGGCCATCGCGCTCGAAGCCCGACCGCGGAATGCTCAAGGCGCGGATGACGACGCTCGACGCGACGGGTGCGCCCGTGCAGATCATGACGGCGGATTTGCTCGCCGTCCGGCGCAATCCCGGCACGCCCGCGCCGCCGACCGGCGGGGCTTAATCGATACTTAACGATGTTTTGTTGCCCTGTGTGCCGGGAGAAGGCGCACGCAAATGTCGGGACCGCTGGAATTTCTGGCGCTCAAAGGGCTTCACAAGCTCGATGGGACCAAGACCATGGGCGCCGACGCGGACGCGCCGGGTAATTGGCTGCTCGCCTATTGGCGCGCGCGGCGTCGGCCGGGCGTTTTGCCCGGGCGTCAGGACATCGATCCCGTGGATATCCGGCCGGACGTGCTGCCCAACATGTATCTGATGGACGTCGTGCCGGCACAGCCTCGGCGGCGCTATCGCTATCGGCTGATCGGCACGCGGATGGTGGAAGTCGCCGGCGCCGACCCCACGGGGCGCTTCGTCGACGAGTTCGTCGATCCCGCGCGCGTGGACGAGGCGCACGCGTGGCAGGACCGGACGGTGGACGAACCGGAGGCGTGGCTTTATTCGGCCCCGCTCGCGTTCAAGCATCGGGACTGGACGTGGGCGTGGCGGCTGTCGCTGCCGCTGGCCACCGACGGAAAGACGGTGGACATGCTGATGCTGCACTTCACGCTGGGCGCGCGGCCGCCCGTTGGGCCTACAACGGTTTCCTGAGCTTGTGGGCGATTTCGCCCACGATCCCGCGCCGGAAGGCCAGCACGCAGACCACGAAAATGGCGCCCTGCACGACCGTGACCCACGAGCCGAGCTCGGCCAGATAATTCTGCATGGCCACGATCACGGCAGCACCGACGATCGGCCCGAACACCGTGCCCAAGCCGCCGACCAGCGTCATCAAAACGACTTCGCCCGACATCGTCCAATGCACGTCCGACAGCGAGGCAAGCTGGAAGACGATCGCTTTTGTCGCACCCGCCAAGCCCGCGAGGGCGGCGGACATGACGAAGGCGGCGAGCTTGTATTGGTCGACGCGGTAGCCGAGCGAGATCGCGCGGGGTTCGTTTTCGCGGATCGCCTTGAGCACTTGGCCGAAGGGCGAATGCACGATGCGGTAGATCAGCAGGAACCCGGCCAGGAAGATCGCCAGCACGAAATGGTACATCACCAAATCCTGGCGCAGGTCGAAAACGCCCAACAGCGTGCCGCGCGGCACGCGCTGCAGGCCGTCCTCGCCGCCGGTGAACGGCGCCTGCAAGGCGAAGAAGAACGCCATCTGGGCGAGTGCGAGCGTGATCATCGAGAAATAGATGCCTTGGCGGCGGATTGCGAGCGCGCCCGAAACCACGCCCAACAGCATCGCCACGAACGTCCCGCCCAGGATCGCGAGTTCGGGCGGCCAGCCCCAGACTTTGGCCGAGTGGGCCGCTGCGTAAGCCGCCCAGCCGAA
>JADCGK010000221.1 GCA_020249045.1 Azospirillum sp.
CAACGAGGGCGTCATCACGGTCGAAGAGGCGAAGAGCCTCGAGACCGAACTCGACGTCGTCGAGGGCATGCAGTTCGACCGCGGCTACCTGTCGCCGTACTTCATCACCAACGCGGACAAGATGACGGTCGAACTCGAAGATCCGTACATCCTGATCCACGAGGCGAAGCTGACCGCTCTCCAACCGCTGCTGCCGGTGCTCGAGGCGGTGGTGCAGACGGGCAAGCCGCTGCTGATCGTCGCCGAGGAAGTGGAAGGCGAAGCGCTGGCCACGCTCGTGGTCAACAAGCTGCGCGGCGGCCTCAAGATCGCGGCCGTCAAGGCGCCGGGCTTCGGCGATCGCCGCAAGGCGATGCTCGAGGACATCGCGATCCTCACGGCGGGCCAGGTGATCTCGGCCGATCTGGGCATCAAGCTCGAGAACGTCGGGCTCGACATGCTCGGCCGCGCCAAGAAGGTCCGCATCGACAAGGACAACACCACGATCGTCGACGGCGCCGGCAAGAAGAAGGACATCGAAGCCCGCTGCGCGCAGATCAAGGCGCAGATCGAGGAGACGACGTCCGACTACGACCGCGAGAAGCTGCAGGAGCGTCTGGCGAAGCTGGCGGGCGGTGTGGCCGTCATCCGCGTCGGCGGTGCGACCGAAGTCGAGGTCAAGGAGCGCAAGGATCGCGTCGACGACGCGATGCACGCGACCAAGGCCGCGGTGGAGGAAGGCATTCTGCCGGGCGGCGGTACGGGTCTGCTTTACGCGATCCGCGCGCTCGAAGGCCTCAAGGGCCGCAACCACGACCAGCAGACCGGCATCGACATCGTGCGCAAGGCCCTGCAGGCGCCGACGCGCCAGATCGCCGAGAACGCCGGTGCGGACGGTTCGCTGATCGTCGGCAAGCTGCTGGAGGGCAAGTCGGCGACGCAAGGCTTCAACGCCCAGACCGGCGAATACGTCGACATGATCAAGGACGGCATCATCGATCCGACCAAGGTCGTGCGTCTGGCCCTGCAGGACGCGGCCTCGGTCGCGGGTCTGCTGATCACGACCGAAGCGATGATCGCCGAAGCGCCGAAGCCGGAGAAGGCGCCGGCGGCACCGGCCGGCGGCATGGGCGACTTCTAAGCCCGGACCGTCCGCCGAGGTGGAACGACGAACCCCCGGGGGGCGACCCCCGGGGGTTTTTTCGTCGCGCGGCCTTGCGGCGGATTACTTGGCGCCGGCGTAGCGCGCGGCGGTGGCGCGTTCGAGAGCGGCGGCGGTCAGCCGATCGAGTTCGAGCGCGCGGCGCAACTGTTCGAGCACGCGCGCCTCCTGCCAATTGGCGCCCGCGTCGACGGCCGCGACGTCGCAGGCCAGCAGATAGGCGGTTTCGCGCAAGCCCGCGGGCAGCGCTTGGCGCGCGCGCGCCAATGTTTTTTCGAGGCCGTCGTTGACCTGCAGCATGACGGCGCACTCGCGCGCGATGTCGGGTAACGCGTCGATGTCGAAGCCCTTGAAGGCCGGCCACAGCCGGCAGATCTGCCCCATGCGCTGGAGTTCGCCGTCGGGCATGTCCCCGTCGGCGGCCGCGACGACGACCATGATGTGAACGAGCGCTGCGTGCGGCGTGAGCATGGGGTTTCCTTTTCGCTGCGTATATCGGGGTCAATTTAGACGCATGGCGCCGCCGTTCAAGGCGCGATAGGTTGCCGGCCGTCATGCAAGCCGTTTTCGACGTCGTTTTGCCGGTCTTCGGCATCATTCTGGCCGGCTATCTGTCGGGCCGGATCAAGTTGCTCGGGCCCGACAGCTCCGACGCGCTGAACAAGTTCTGCTATTGGTTCGCGCTGCCGCCGATCCTTTTCCTGGGGCCCGCGCGCGTGCCCTTCGCCCAAGTCTTCGATCTGCCGTTCATCGGCACGTTCGTCGGCGGGGTCGCGGTCGCATGGCTCGTGGGGCTGGCGGGGCAGGCGCTGTTTTTCCGCGCGGGCCTCGCGCAGACGGCGCTCGCGCTGCTTTCGGGCACGTTCTCGAATGTCGGCTACATGGGCATTCCGCTGTTCATCGCGGCGTTCGGCGCCGCCAACGCCTTGCCTGCCGTGCTGACGACGGCGACCTACACGCTCACGCTCGTCGCGTTCACCGTGATCCTGATCGAAAGCGGCCTGTCGGGCCAGGGCGGGGTGGGGCGCGCCGCGCGCAACGTGGCGATGGGCTTGCTCAAAAGCCCGCTGGTCGTCGCCCCGCTCGCCGGGCTCGCGTGGAATCTGGGCGGTCTGCCCTTGCCCAACCCGGTCGTGAATTTCGGCGAAATCCTGGGTGCCGCCGCGGGCCCCTGCGCGCTGTTCGCGATCGGACTGTTCTTGTCCACGCGCAGTCTGTCCACGCTCGCGGGCGGGCGCAAATCGTTGGAGGTAGGCTGGCTCGTGCTCGTCAAACTGATCGTCCAGCCCGTGGCGACCTGGATCTTGGCCGGGGTTTTCGGTCTGCCGGCGTATCCGACCGCGATCGCGATCATCCTGGCGGCGCTGCCGACGGCAGCTTTGTGTTTCGTGCTCGCCCAGCAATACAAGCTTTACGTCGAGCGCGCGTCGGCCACGATTCTGGTGTCGACCGTCCTGTCGGCCGGCACGATTTCGGCGGTCATGATTCTGTTCGCGGACGCCCTGGCGCAGCGTTGAAGAACGCGCGCGTGGCCGCGATCGCCTCGGCCAGGCCGACGCGCTCCACCGGCGTGCCCGGCGGGAACGCGCCCGCCAGCCGCGAGGGAAAGCGCCCGTCGAGCAGGACGAAAACCCCGCGGTCGTCGGCTTTGCGGATCAAGCGGCCGAAGGCCTGGCGCAGGCGCAGGCGCACGATCCGGTCGTCGTAGGCAGCCTTGCCGAACGCGGCGCGCCGGGCCTTGTGGACGATGTCCGGGCGCGGCCAGGGCACGCGGTCGAATACGATGAGGCGCAGCGCGTTGCCCGGCACGTCCACCCCATCGCGCACCGCATCGGTGCCGAGCAGGCACGAATCCTCCTCCGCGCGGAAGATGTCGACGAGCGTCGCGACATCCAGCCGGTCGACGTGCTGCGCGTAGAGCGGCAGCCCCGCTTGTTCGATCGCCTTGCCGATGCGCGCGTGCACGGCCTTCAGCCGCCCGATCGCGGTGAACAGCCCGAGCGCGCCGCCGCCCGAGGCGAGGAACAGTTCGCGATACGCCGCCGCCACGCGGTCCGGCTCCTCGCGGCCCAGATCGTTGACCACCAGCACGCGCGTGCGATTCGCGTAGTCGAACGGCGAGCGAACTTGCGCGCGCACATAGGCCGGCATGTGGCGCGCGCCGGTGCGCTCGGCCGCGGCGAGCCAATCCTTTTCGACGTCGCCGCTCTGATCGGTCAGCGTCGCCGAGGTGATGAGCGCGCCGTGCGCGGGCCGAAGGACGTTCGCGGCGAACGGCACGGTCGGATCGACCCAACGCCGTTCGAGGGCGACGTCCGCGTCGCGCCCCTCGACGCGTTCGAGCGCGATCCAGTCGACGAATTCGGGCGGCGTTTCGCCGGACAGGGACTTGAGCATCGCCCGCCAGCCGGTCAATTCGTTGCCCGCGCGCCGGGCGAGGCCGCGGGCGATCGCTTCGATGCGCGCGCGCGTGGCGGTGTCCAGATCGGCGGCCTGGTCGTCGAGTTTCTCGGCGAAGCGTTTGGCGAGCGCCATCATCGGTTCGGCGATGCGCGCGAGCGCCGCGTCCAGCTTCGCGGCCGTCTCCAGCAAACCCGGAATCGGCGGGCGCGGCTCGGTCTCCAGCGAATAGCCTTCGGCCGCGCTTTCGTCGCGCGCGATCGCCTGCTTTCGCAAATGCGCGAGGAACGCCTCGGTCGGGCCGACGGTTTCGCCCGGCAGGCGCTGCAACCAGCCATCGCCCGGCAGCGCGCGCGCGGCCGACACGGCGCGTTCGAGCAGATCGAGCATTTCCTCGTCGCCCGCGATCAAATCCTCGGCGCGCGCCTTCAGGCCGCGCCGCCGCGCCCGCCCGCCCTCCGCCCCGACGATCCAGCGGCGCAATTCGCTGGTTTCGAGACCCGACAGCGTCGCCCCGAACGCGGAATCGGCGGCTTCGAAAACGTGATGGCCTTCGTCGAACACGTAGCGCAGCGGCGCGCGCGCGTCGCCCGATCCGGCCGATTGATCGGCGCCGGCCGCCCCCAGCGCCGCTTGGATCATCACCAGCGCGTGGTTGGCGACGACGATGTCGGCTTTGCGCGCGCGGCGCGCGCTTTTCTCGATCGGGCAGCGCGTGTAGTGCGGGCAGGCGGAGTAGACGCATTCCCCGCGGCGGTCGGCGAGGCCGCGGGTGCGCGCCTTGCCCACCAGATCGGGCAGCCACGCGGGAAAATCCCCGCCGACCATGTCCCCGTCGCGGCTGGCCGCCGCCCAGCGCGCCATCAGCCCGAGCGGCACGGCGTCGGCCGCGCGCGTGCGCACGCCGCCGACGGCTTCCTCCATGTTCAGCAGGCACAGGTAATTCTCGCGGCCTTTGCGCAAGACCACCTTGTTGCGCTTCTCGGCCGGTTCGTCGAACAGCCGGTCGAGTTCGCGGTCGATCTGGTGCTGGAGGTTCTTGGTGTAGGTGGAAACCCACACGGCACCGCCGTTTTTCTGCGCCCACAGCGTCGCGGGCGCGAGATAGCCGAGCGTTTTGCCGACGCCCGTGCCCGCTTCCGCGACGACCAGCCGGGGCGCGTCGGGATCGTCCTTCGGCAGGAACGCCGCCGCCGCGGCCGAGGCGTAATCGGCTTGCTCGGGCCGCGCCTCGCTGTCCGCGCCCAGCATCTCGGCGAGGCGCCGGCGCGCTTCGTTGGGCGCCACGGCTTCGTTGCCGGGGGCGGCTTCGGGCGCTTGTTCGGACCATTCGTCGATCCGCCGCCAGACCTCCAGGCCCTGCAGGGAGACGTCGCGCTCGTGCGCGTCGGGCGCGTCGCCCAACGCGGCGAGCACCGAAGGCGCCCAACGCCAGCCGCCGCGCGCCATCGCGCGCGCGACCGCGCGCGTGTCGGGATTGCGCGCGGCCAAAGGTTCGGCCAATTCGGCCAGCAACGCGCCGACCGCCCGGTGCACCGCCAGCGCTTCGGCCGCCGGTGCGGCCGGCACATCGAGGCCCAGCGCCACCGCCAGGCCGCGCGGCGTCGGCACGCAGAACTTCGCGGGGCGCACGAACGCGAAAAGTTCGAGCGCATCGTAACCCGCGATCCGCTCGAGCCCCAGCCGGCGGCTTTGCGCGGGCGCGTGGACCAGGATCGGGGCTTCGGCCAAGGCGCGCGCCGCCGCCTCGCGCAACGAGATCTCCTCGATTTCGCCGTCGGCCGACAACCATGCCGCGCGCGCCACGCCGGCGACCAGCACGGGGGCGGCGGGCGGGCGCACGGCGCCGCCGCGCGGGCGGGCGAAGGGGACGATCGAAGGCGGCGAATCCGGCATTTCCGGGCACTATAGGCGTTCGGCGGCGTTGACGCATCGCGCGCCAGCACCTAGTTTCGCGGCCCCATGTCCGACACCATCTCCCGCGACGACGCGCTCAAAGGCCGCGCTTGGCCGTTCGAAGAAGCCCGCAAGCTGATCGCGCGCTTGGGCGGCAAACCGCCCGCCAAAGGCTACGTGCTGTTCGAAACCGGCTACGGTCCGTCGGGTCTGCCGCATATCGGCACGTTCGGCGAGGTCGCGCGCACGACGATGGTGCGCAAGGCGTTCGAAACGATGACCGGGATCCCGACCCGGCTGTTCGCGTTCTCGGACGACATGGACGGGCTGCGCAAGGTGCCGGACAACGTGCCGAACCCCGACCTGCTGCGCCCAGCACTGGGCAAGCCGCTGACCCGCGTGCCCGACCCGTTCGGCACCCATCCGTCGTTCGGCCAGCACAACAATGCGCGACTGCGCGCGTTCCTGGACTCCTTCGGCTTCGAGTACGAGTTCGTGTCGGCGACCGAGCGCTACACGTCCGGCGCGTTCGACGAAACGCTGCTCAAGGTTCTCGCCGCCTACGACGAGATCATGGCGATCATGCTGCCCACGCTGGGCGAGGAACGGCGCGCGACCTATTCGCCGTTTCTGCCGGTGTCGCCCAAATCCGGCCGCGTGCTGCAAGTGCCCGTCGTCGAGCGCAAGGCCGCAAGCATCGTCTACCGCGACGAAGACGGTGCCCTGGTCGAAACGCCGGTCACCGGCGGGGCGTGCAAGCTGCAATGGAAGGTCGATTGGGCGATGCGCTGGGCCGCACTCGGCGTCGACTACGAAATGTCGGGCAAGGATCTGATCGACTCGGTCAAGCAATCCTCGAAGATCGTGCGCGCGATCGGCGGCCGTCCGCCGGAAGGCTTCACCTACGAGCTTTTCCTCGACGAGAACGGCGAGAAGATCTCGAAGTCGCGCGGCAACGGACTGACGATCGAGGAATGGCTGACCTACGGTCCGCCGGAAAGCCTGTCGCTTTTCATGTACCAGCAGCCCAAGGCGGCCAAGCGTCTGCATTTCGACGTGATCCCGCGCCATGTCGACGATTACCTGACGTTCGTCGAGCGCTTCCCGGGGCAGCCGCTGCAACAGCGGCTCGACAATCCGGCCTACCATATCCACGCGGGCGCGCCGCCCGCACCCGAAACCAACGCGCTGCCCTTCAACATTCTGCTGAACCTCGCTTCGGTCGCGAACACCGAGGACAAGGCCGTGTTGTGGGGCTTCATCTCGCGTTACGCCCCGCAAGCCAACCCGGCCGCCAACCCCATGCTCGACCGGCTGGTCGGCCATGCGATCGCCTATTTCCGCGACAAGGTGAAGCCGACGCGCGCCTATCGCGCGCCCGCGCCCGCCGAAGCGGACGCGCTTCGCGATCTGGACGCGATGCTCGCGGGATTGCCCGAGGGGGCGGACGCCGCCGAAATCCAGAACCGGATTTACGAGATCGGCAAGCGGCCCGCCTTCGCCGATCTCAAGGCGTGGTTCCAGTGCCTCTACGAAACGCTGCTGGGATCGAGCCAAGGTCCGCGCATGGGTTCGTTCGTGGCGCTTTACGGCGTCGCGGAAACGCGCGCGTTGATCGCCAAGGCGCTGGCGGGCGACCTCGCCCGCTGAGCCGCCCGCCGATCCCGTCTTACTGGCTGGCCCAAACGATGCGGTGCGCGAAGGCGATGCCGCGCGTGTCGTGCGTTTCCGGCGCCGCGCCGAAGGGCCGGATTTCCAACTTGCCCGCCGTCCGGCGGATGAACGCGCAGGCGATCATCCGTCCGGAAATCGTGCGCACCAGCGCGCGGTCGCCGCGTTTGAGCGCGGCGCGCGGGCTTGCGATCACGATGTCTCCGTCGCGATAGACCGGCTCGGCCGCATCGCCCGCGATCGTCACGCCGTAGGCTTGGCGATCGGCGAGTTCGGGAAACGGCAGCGGGTCCCAATGCTTGCCGACGGGAAATCCGTCGGCGTCGAATGGTTCGCGCTCGCTCGCCTCGCGTTGGCCCATCGTCGGCAGAAGCCGCAATTGTCCGCGCGCCGAATCGGTTCCCGTCGGCGCCGAAAATCCGAAAAATTCCAACGGGGTTACGCCGGTGACGTCGAGGATTTTCGCGAGGCTTTCGAGCGACGGCCAGCGCAAGCGACCGTCCGGCGAGCCGCGTTTGGATTTGTTGAATGCGGAAGGATCGAGCCCCGCGCGGCGCGCCAGCGCCGAAATCGTGTAGCCATGATCGCGCGCCAAATCGTCGATCGCGCGCCAAAGATCGGCGTGTCTCAAGTACATAGCCGATTTTCTGCGGGATTCGCCGGAAACGCGCAAGGAAAATAGTCCTCTTCCGGTAGAGGCAGGAATAGTTTCCTAAAAAAACTCGCGTTGAGAGCGAAGTGCGGGGCGCGATATCGATGGACGCGTCATCGACGAGGTACTTCGCGCCATGGACACCGCCTTCGCCACCGACCCCGCCCACGCCACGCCGATCCGGCCCGGTACACCCGCGCTGGTCGTGTTCCGCGACCGCACGGAACTCGCCTGGCTGCGCTGGCTCGCGCGCGGTTTCCGCCATTGCGCGGTGATCGTGCGTTTGGGCGGAGATTGGGTGTTGATCGACAGCCTTTCGCATTCGCTGTTCGTCGCGCGCTTCGCGGCCGAACCCATCGATCGGCTCGCCGCGCGCTATCGCGCCGCCGGCATGATCGCCGTCGAAACCCGGGTACGCGCGGCACCGCCGCGGCTTGCGCCGATTCTGCCCTTCAGCTGCGTGGAGGCGGTCAAGCGCGTGCTGGGCATCCATGCCTGGACGGTGCTGACCCCGCGCCAGCTCCACCGCCATCTGACCGCATCGTCGATCCGCTGACCCCGCCCGCGTCCTTCGTCCCAAGGAGATCCGTCATGGCTTCCAGCGCGCCTTCCTCGCCGCCCCCGCCCCCGCCGCCGCCGCCGCTGCCGCCCGATCCCGAGATCGCGCGCCGCGAAGCGCGGATCAAATCGATGTTGCGCCGGCGTCGCGGCCGTCAGGGCCTGCTCGCCACCGGCGAGCGCGGCGTGCTGAGCGCGACGCTCGACGCCGCCGCCGGCGAAACCAAGCTCGGAGCGTGACGCCGATGGCCCGACCCATTCCGACGAACGGCGATTCCGACCCGGCGATCGCGGCCGATTTGCTGCGCCGCTATCGCCGCGCCAAGCAAGCGCGCGGCGCGTGGGAGGGCACGTGGCAGGATTGCTACGACTTCGCCTTGCCCCAGCGTCAGGCGTTGGCCGCGGCGCCGGGCGCCGATCGTCGGTCCGACCGGCTGTTCGACGGCACGGCGCCCGACGCGGCCGATCAGCTCGCCGCGTCGCTGATGTCCCAGTTGGTGCCGCCGTGGACGCGTTGGTTCGGTCTGCAGCCGGGCAACGAGGTGCCCGAGGCGGCGCGCGCGGCGGTCGGCGAAGTGCTCGAGAAGACGGCCGCTGTCCTGCAAAGCCATTTCGACCGGTCGAACTTCGCCGTCGAAGCGCATCAATGCTTCCTGGATTTGGCCGTCGCGGGCACGGCCGCGCTGCAGTTCGAGGAGGCCGCCCCCGGCGAGGAGAGCGCCTTCCGCTTCGCGTGCGTTCCGCTCGCGCAGATCTATGTCGAAGCGGGCGGGGAGGGCCGCGCCGACACCGTGTTCCGGGCGAGCGAGATGCGCGCGGACCGCCTGCTCGAACGCTTCGCGCGCGCCGAATTGCCCGATCAGATCAAGCGCGACGCCGAACGGGGGGAGGACGGCGTCGAACGGCGGCACACCGTGGTCGAAGCTGCGATCCCCGAGGACGGCGCCGTGCGCTACTTCGCCGTGCTCGAATCGGGCGGCGCGGCGCGCGACGGCACCTTGCTCGCCCAAGGCCGTTTCGCCCAATCGCCGTTCCTGGTCTTCCGCTGGCTCAAGGCGCCGGGCGAGGTTTACGGTCGCTCGCCCGTCATGAAGGCGCTGCCCGACATCAAGACCGCCAACAAGGTCGTCGAGCTCGTCCTCAAGAACGCGTCGATCGCGGTCACCGGCATCTGGCAGGCGGACGACGATGGCGTGCTCAATCCCGCCAACGTGAAGCTGCAGCCCGGCACGATCATCCCCAAGGCGGTCGGCTCGGCCGGATTGACGCCGCTCGAAGCGCCCGGGCGTTTCGACGTGTCGAACCTGGTGCTCGAGGATTTGCGCGGGCGCATCCGCCACGCGTTGCTCGCCGACCGGTTGGGCCAGGTCGAAGGCCCCAAGATGACGGCGACCGAAATCCTCGAACGCTCGGCGGAGATGGCGCGCGTGCTGGGGGCGACCTACGGCCGGCTCCAGTCGGAGCTGCTGACTCCGCTGGTCGCGCGCGCGATCGCCATCCTGCGCCGGCGCGGGGAGGTGCCGCCGATGGTGGTCGACGGCCGCGTCGTCGACCTTCAATACAAATCCCCGCTCGCGCGCGTGCAAAGCGAATCCGACGTGCGCAACGCGATCGCGTGGATCCAGCAGACCGCCCTGCTGGGCCCCGAAGGCATGGCTGCGGTCGACGCGGGTGCCGCCGCGCGCTGGATCGCCCGCGCCATGGGCGTGCCCGCGGACATCGTCAGACCTCCGCCGCCGATAAGCCCCGCCACCGCCGCCTGACCCGCATCCCTCGAAAGGAACGAAACCATGTCCGCCAATCTCCTCGATCAATCCCAGCTCGCCGCCGAACCGACGGCGCCCGAGGTCTCGCCCGCGCCCGCGCCCGCGCCCGCGCCCGCGCCCGCCTCGGGCCGGCCCGACTACGTGCCCGAGAAATTCTGGAACGCCGCGAACGGCAACATCGAAAGCGAAGCACTCGCCCGCGCCTATGGCGAACTCGAGCGCAAGATGTCGGCCTACGTGCCCGGGCCAAATTCGCCCGAATGGGCCAACACGATGCGCCGCGCGCTCGGCGTGCCGGACTCCCCCGAGGGCTACAGCATCGAACTGAAGGACGAGGTTCTGAGCGTCGATCCCACGGTCAATGCGCGGCTGCACGCGGCTGGGTTCAGCCCCGCGCAAGTCCAGCTCGTCTACGACCTTGCCGCCGAGCGCGTGGTGCCGCTGGCCGCGCGCTATGCCGACATGGCGCGGACCGACCAAGCGGTCGAAGCGCTGGCCGAGGAATTCGGCGGGCCCGCGCGCTGGAATGCGCTCGCGGGCCAGATCGCGGCCTGGGGCAAAGCCAATCTCAGCCCCGAGGTCTACGGCGCGCTCGCCGCGTCGCCCGACGGCGTCCGCGCGCTGCGCAAGCTGATGGAATCGGGCGAGCCGATGCTGCACGGGCGCGGCGGCGCGCCTGCGCCCGCAAGCGAGGCCGAACTGCGCGAGTTGATGAAGGACAAGCGCTACTGGCGCGACCGCGATCCCGAAATCGTGCGCACCGTGACCGAAGGCTTCGAACGGCTCTATCCCGACCGCGCTTAGGCGCGCGCGTCGACGGCCCTTCGCCCGATTTCCGGTCCCACGCCGCCCGCCGCCGGCCTCTCGCGATCGCCGGCCCGCGGATAACGGCCGAACCCGGAAAGACCGCGCCGGGATAACCGGGGTGCCTCCGCAGCCAGCGCCGTTCGCGAGACGGCGCGCGGATTCGCCCCGGCCCCGGCGCCGACGACCACCCGAACCCCCGGCCGATTCCGTCCGGGGGCCCCGAAACCCGATCGAGGAGACAACCCTATGTCGCTTCAGATTGCGAATGCTTTCGTCAGACAGTACGAGACCGAAATCCACAACGCCTATCAGCGCATGGGCTCGAAGCTGCGCGACACGGTGCGGTCGAAGAAGAACGTTCAGGCCGCGTCGACCGTGTTCCAGAAGATGGGCAAGGGCTCGGCGTCCACGAAGGCCCGCCACGCCCAAGTGCCGGTGATGAACGTCGAGCACTCGAACGTCGAAGTGTTCCTCAAGGACTACTACGCCGGGGAATGGCTCGACAAACTCGACGAGTTCAAGGCCGGCTCGGACGAGCGCGGCGCCTTGATCAACGCGGGCGCCTACGCGCTGGGCCGCAAGACCGACGAGCTGATCATCGAAGCGCTGAACGCGGCACCCGCGCCGATCGCCGCGGGTGCCGCGGGGCTGACCAAGGCCAAGGTGCTCGACGCCTTCGAACGTCTGGGCGGCAAGGACGTGCCCGACGACGGCGAACGCTACGCCGTGGTCGGGTGGGCGCAGTGGAGCGACCTGCTCGACATCCAGGAATTCGCCAACGCCGACTACATCGGCGAGGACGAACTGCCCTGGAACGGATCGCAGGCCAAACGATGGCTCGGCACGCTGTGGATCCCGCACTCGGGCCTGACCAAGACCGGCGTCAACCGGCGCTGCCATTGGTTCCACAAATCGGCGATCGGCCACGCCTCGGGTCACGAGGTGAAGTCCGACGTCACCTGGCACGGCGACCGGGCCAGCTACTTCGTCTCCAACATGATGAGCCAGGGCGCCGCGATCATCGATCCGGACGGCGTCGTGTCCATCGAGTGCCAGGAATAACGGAAGGAGAAGCGACATGGCTTTCGTGCAGAAGAACCTCAGCGTCCTCGCCTACGCCAACGGCTTCACCCTTTGGCACTACACGACGCCCGACGCCGCCGCCGTCGTGGACACGACCGGCTACTTCAACGCCGCCGCCGACATGCTGCGCGTCGGCGACATGGTCCTGACCAATGCGGGGGTGGGCGGCACGCCCACCAACGGCGTGTTCGCCATCGCGTCCAACGCGGCCGGCGTCGTCGACACCGCGGATATGACCCGGTTCGACACGGCCGACACCGACTGACGCGATCGGAAAGGCGGATCGGCCGGCCTCGGTGCCGGCCGGTCCGCCGGACCGCCGCGCGGCCCCCTTCCTCCAGCTTCGGAACGCCCGCCATGGCCCTCACGCCCATCGCCCTTTGCTCGCGCGCCCTGATCAAGCTCGGCGCCCGGCCGATCGCGTCCTTCGTCGAAGGCACGGTCGAATCCCAGGTCGCCGCCGCATTGTTCGCCTCGGTGCGCGATGCGTTGATCTCCGCGCATCCGTGGAGCTTCGCGACCGCCCAGACCACGCTCGCGCGCCTCGCGACACCGCCCGTCGCCGATCACCGCAACGCCTTCCAGCTGCCCGCCGATTTCCTGCGCGCGCTGTCGGTCGGCGGGGCCGGGCGCGGCCGCGGGGCGGAATACCGGATCGCCGAGGCGACGCTGCAGACCGATCTCGACGAGGTCGTTCTGTCCTACATTTTCCGTCCCGACGAGAGCGCGTTCCCGCCCTTCTTCGACTCGGTCCTGATCGCCACGCTGGCGGCCGAATTCTGCCTGCCGATCACGGAAAGCACGAGCCGTGCGGAACTGCTGCACAAGCTCGCCGACGGAGAATTCCGCCGCGCGCGCCTGATCGACGCCCAGCAGGACACGCCCGGCCGCGTCGAGGACTTCACGCTGGTCGAGGTGCGCCGATGAGCGTCGCACGCGTCACCAAGACCTCCTTCGCCGCCGGCGAGATCGGCGAGGCGATGCTCGGGCGCGCGGATCTGCGCGCCTACGAAAACGGCGCGCGCGTCTTGCGCAACGTCTTCGTCCAGCCCACGGGCGGTTTGCGCCGGCGGCCCGGCCTCGTCTTCGTGGACTCGCTGCCCGGCCGCGCGCGGTTGCTGCCGTTCGAGTTCAACACCCAGCAGGCCTATCTGCTGGCCTTCGTGGATCGGGCGATGCGCGTCTACAAGGACGGCACGTTGCAGGCGAGCGTGCCGACCCCGTGGACGGAAACCCAGCTCGCCCAGCTCGCCTGGACGCAAAGCGCCGACACGCTGCTGGTCGTCCACCCGGACGTGTCCCCGCGCCGCATCACCCGCCAATCGCATACCGCCTGGACGGTCGCCGAATGGGCGTTCTTCGAGGACAAGGGTGCGATCCAGCAGCCGCACCATAAATTCGCGGCACCCGACGTCACGCTCGCGGCGAGCGCGGCAAGCGGACCGGTGACGTTGACGGCCTCGGCCCCCGTCTTCGTCGCGGGCCATGTCGGGGTGCGCGTGCGGTTGGACAAGAAGGAGGCGTTGATCACCGCCGTCGCCTCGGGCGTGTCGGCGACCGCGACCGTGCCCGCGGGCCAAACCCTGCCCACGGCCGCGACGAAGGATTGGGAAGAGCAGGCGTTCTCCGCGTTGCGCGGCTGGCCCGCGAGCGTGACCTTCCATCAGGACCGGCTGGTGATCGGGGGGTCGCGCGACCTGCCAAACCGGTTGTGGCTGTCGTGCTCGGGCGATCTGTTCAACTTCGACCTCGGCACGGCGCTCGACGACGAGGCGATCGAGTTCGCGCTGCTGTCCGATCAGGTCAACGCGATCCGCGCCGTCTTCTCGGGCCGGCATCTGCAGGTGCTGACCTCGGGTGCCGAATGGATGGTGACGGGCGAACCGCTGACGCCAGAAAACCTCCAGATCAACCGGCAAACGCGCATCGGTTCGCCCGTCGACCGCACGATCCGGCCGCGCGACGTCGACGGGGCGACGTTGTTCGCGGGCCGCGGCGGGCGGGATCTGCGCGAATTCCTCTACGCGGATTCCGAGCAAGCCTACCAGGCCACCGATCTTGCGTTGCTCGCGCCGCATCTGGTGCGCGAGCCGGTCGATGTGGACTACGACCCCGACGACCGGTTGGTCCACGTCGTCAACAAGGACGGCACGCTCGCAACACTGACCGTCTACCGCGCCGAACAGGTCACCGCGTGGTCGCTGCAGCAAACCGACGGCGCGTTTCGGTCCGTCGCGGTCGTGGCCGACGAATGCCATTTCGCGGTCGAACGCGCGGGCGGATGGTCGCTCGAGCGTTTCGACGCCGCCGCGGCGACCGACGCATGCGTACGCGGCCCGTTGGCTGCGGGCGTTCCGCCACGGCTCGCCGGGCTCGGGCATCTGGAGGGCCGCGACGTCGATCGCATCGCCGACGGCCAGCCGATCGGCTTCGCGCCTGTCGCGCAAGGGGCCGTCGTATTTCCCGAGGGCACCGCGCAAGCCGAAGCGGGCTTGCCGTTCGCGGCCTATATCGAGCCGCTGCCGCCGGCCGGGGCGGCCGGCGCGCCGCGTTCGGTGCGGTTGGTCGAGGCGTCGTTCCGCCTGCTCGACAGCCGGCAAATGCGCATCGACACGGGCTCGGGCTACGTCGACGTGCCGTTCCGCGGTTTCGGCGGCGCCAACGCCTTCGACGGCGCGATCGTCCCCTTCACGGGCGAGAAGCGCTTCCGCGCGCTGGGATGGAAACGCACGGGCGTCGAACCGCTGTGGCGGATCGAATTGCCCGCGCCGTTGCCCTTCCAGCTTCTTTCCGTAACCCAAGAGATGAAGGTGAACGACTGATGGGTGCCGCCACTCCGGCCTTCGCGGCCGTCAATCCCTGGCTCGCCGGCGCGGGCATGGGGCTCGGCCTTCTCAACACCGTCGTGGGCGCGGGCAACGCCAACGCGGCCGCCGACGCGCAAGCCGACGCCCTGCGCCAGCAGGCCGAGAACCAGCGCCAGCTCGCGCAGCGCCAATTCGACATGGACCAGCGCCGACGGCAAAGCCAACTCGACCGCGCGTCGGCGCGCGCGCGCGCGTCCTTCGGTGCGCGGGGTTTGTCGGCGACCGACGGTTCGGCCGGCGCGCTGCTCGACGGGCTCGAAGCCGACGCGGGCGAGGAGGAGGCCGACGCGCGCTCGCTGCTCGATCATCGCCGTCGCGGGCTGGATGCGGGCCTCGCCGCCTCGCTCCAACGCGTCGATGCGAACCGGCCCGATCTGCTGTCCGCGTCCGCGCGGACGGCGGGCCAAGTCAACCAATTGCTGCGTTGGGCGAAGTGACCCCCGGGAAAGGAATTCCGCGATGACCACGCATGTCAAAATCGGCGCCGAGGCGCCGCGCAAGGATTACGTCGCCGACGGAACCCAAACCGCGTTTCCGTTCGATTTCGCCGTCTTCTCGGCGGCGGATCTGGAAGTGCGCGTGGGCGGCGCCGTGGCGGTCGGCGGCTTTGCGGTCGGCGTCGACGCGAACGGCCGCGGTGCGGTGACCTTCGACGTCGCGCCCGCGGGCGGCACCGCGATCGCCGTACTGCGCCGCTTGACCGTGCGGCGCCAGACCGACTTCCAGGAGGGCGGCGAATTGCGCGCCACGACCCTCAACGACGAACTCGACTTCCAAACCGCGGCGATCCAGCAAGTCGCCCACGG
>JADCGK010000222.1 GCA_020249045.1 Azospirillum sp.
ACAACTCGGCGCCGACAACGTAGTCAGATTGCCAGTATTAACTCTTGCGCCCGCAGCCACCCCGGCCCGCGGGCGTTTTCATTTGCGGGGATGCGCCATGCGAACGGTTGGCCAGCGCGTCGCCAGCATCGCACCGACCCGCATCGTTACGCCACCCAAGACCGTCGACCCGCACTACCTCACGGCCGAGCATCAGGCTTGGCGCAGCGCCGTCCTCCGGCGCGCGCGCTATCGCTGCGAGGGGCTGGGTTGCGGCGCACATGGCGTGAGGCTATACGCTGATCACGTCGTCGAGCTTCGCGACGGCGGCGCGCCTTTCGATCCCACAAACGGGCAAGCGCTCTGCGCTTCGTGCCATGCCCGCAAGACCGCCAGGGAGCGCGCCAGGAGGCACGGCGCACCCGGCCCGCTACACCCCTAGCCGACTACTCGCGCGCGCTGCTGCAGCACCCGTCCGGGCTCGATTGCGAGGGGGAGGGGGTGGCAATCTCTGGCGGGTTGGTGGGGGCGCAACCGCCTCGGGGTCATGCGTAGGTTTTTTACCGCCGGTCGGAATTTGGTCGGTTTGCCCAGTTTTCGTACACAAACCAGAGTTGGAGACCATGGCCCGTCCCGCGTTCAAGCCGACGAAAGCGCAGCGCGGTGAAGTGGCGCGTGCGAAGGCGACCGGCATGTCGGACGACGCGATCGCGCTGGGACTGGGGATCTCGCGCGGCACGCTGCTCAAGCACTTCGCATTGGAGTTGGATGCAGGTGCCGCCAAGCGCCAGATCAAGGTTCGCGCAGCGCTGATGGCGCAGGCGGAAAGCGGCAACGTCGCGGCGTGCAAGGCGGTCATCGCGATGATGGAAACCGCGTCGGCCGAGGCGGCGTTCCGCAAGCAAGTCGACGCGCCGACGAAGTCCGAGCCGATGGGCAAAAAGGAGGCTGCGCGCATCGCGGCCGATGGCGCTGAGAACGGCACGGAATGGAGCGGGCTTCTGCCCAACTGACGATGCCATGGAATCTCGCGTGCCCCGACTGGCCGGAGCGGCTGCGGACGGGCCGATCGCTGGTGCCCGACTTGCCGCTTTGGGGCGAGCAGGCCACTAAAGCCGTCAAGGTTTTCGACATGCTGCGCCTCGCCGACGTGCCCGGCACGCCGCGCCTCGAGGACGCCGCCGGCGACTGGTTTCGCGACATCGTGCGTGCGCTGTTCGGCTCGCTCGACCCCAAAACGGGCGAGCGCATGGTGCGCGAGCTGTTCGTGCTGGTGCCCAAGAAGAACTCGAAGACGAGTTACGGCGCACTGCTGATGCTGGTCGCGTTGCTGCTGAACCTGCGCCCGCGCGCGCGGTTCATCATGACGGCGCCCACGCAAGACATCACCGAGCTCGCCTTCGGCCAGGCGGAAGGTGCAGTCCGCCTCGATCCGGTCCTGCAGAAGAAGCTGCACGTTCGCAGCCACGTCAAAACAATCGAGCACCGCGTCACGGGTGCAACGCTCGAGATCCTGAGCTTCGACCCCGCGGTGCTCACCGGCCAGAAACCGGCCGGCGTGCTGATCGACGAAGTTCACGTCGTCTCGAAGATGGCGAAGTCCTCGAGCGCGCTGCGCCAGCTGCGCTCGGGCATGCTGCCGATCCCCGAGGCGTTCCTGGTGCAGATCACGACGCAATCGGAAGAGCCGCCGTCGGGCATCTTCCTGTCCGAACTCGAAACCGCCCGCGCGATCCGCGACGGCAAGTCCGCGGGCGCCATGCTGCCGGTGCTCTACGAACTGCCGGAGGCGATGCAGCTCGATCCGCTGCAGTGGCGCAACCCGGCCAACTGGTCGATGGTCACGCCCAACGCCGGCCGCTCGATCACGATCGCGCGGCTTGAGCAGGGCATGCGCGAAGCCGAGACGCGCGGCGAGGCCGAGTTCCGCGCCTGGGCCTCGCAGCACTTGAACGTGCAGATCGGCGTGGGCCTGCGTTCGGATGCGTGGGCGGGCGCGCAGTTCTGGGAGCGCGGCATCGACCGCACGCTCACCCTCGATGCGCTGCTCGAGCGTTCCGAGGTCGTCACCGTCGGCGTAGACGGCGGCGGGCTCGACGATTTGCTGGGCGTGGCCGTCATCGGCCGCGAACGCGAAACCAAACGCTGGCTCGGCTGGGCGCACGCGATGATCTCGCCCGAGGGGCTGGAGCGGCGCAAAGCCAACGCCGCGCAGTACGAGACCTTCCGCGCCGACGGCGACCTCACGGTCGTCGAGGCGCTGCCCGACGATCTCGAGGCACTCAAACACATCGTCGAGCGCTGCCTGTCCGCCGGGTTGCTCGCGCAAGTCGGCGTCGATCCGGCGGGCATCGGCGGCGCGGTCGACGCCCTGAACGAGATCGGCGTGAACGAAGCGTCGAAGAACCTCGTGGGCGTATCGCAAGGGATCAAGCTGATGAACGCGGCCAAGACGATCGAGCGCAAGCTCGTCGACGGCACGTTCCGGCACGGCGGCGCGCGGCTGATGGGCTGGTGCGTGGGCAACGCCAAGACGCGCCAGACGCCGACGGCCGTGCTCATCGAGCGGGCGGCCTCGGGCTACGGAAAGATTGACCCCCTCATGGCCCTCTTCAACGCGGCGCATTTGATGGGTTTCAACCCCGAGCCGGGCGGCGCGGGCGTCGTCGAGCAAGGCTTCATCGAGGTCTGACCTGAATGTTCGACTTCCTCGCCAAGCTGTTCCGCCGCCCGCGCGCGTCCTGGGGGGATCCGGCGTTCGCCGGCGAAAACCCGTTCGGCTGGCCGCGCGATGCGGTGTCGAGCGAGACGGCGATGCGTCACGCGGCGGTCTATCGCGCGGTGTCGTTGATCGCGGGCGCGGTCGCGCGCCTGCCGGCCTACACCTACCGCCTGCAGAAGGACGGCGACCGCGAGCGCAACGAAACCCACCCCACGGCCTATCTGCTGCTGAAGCGCCCGAACCCGCGCATGTCGCGGACCATCTTCTGGCGCCAGGTCGCGACCGAAATGCTGCTCGAAGGGCAGGCCATCGTGTGGATCCAGCGCCGTCAAAGCGGCGCGCCGATGGCGCTCTGGCCGATCCCCTGGCGGCGCACGACGGTCCAGCTTTCGGGCGGGCGGCTGGTCTACCGGCTCACGCTCGACGGCGGGGCCTCGATCGCCGCCGACCAGGACGACGTGCTGCACATCCCCGGTTCGAACGACTGGGACGAGACCGAGTGCAAGACCCCGATCCGCTCCTACGCCGACGCCGTCGCCGTGGGGATCGAGGCCAACGGCTACGCGCGGCGCTACTTCGAAAACAACGCCACGCCCGACGGCTACATCAAGTACCCGAGCAAGCTGCGCGACGCCAAACAGGCCGACGAAATCCGCGCCTATTGGCGCCAGAAGTTCGGCGGCGAGCGGCGCTTCGCGGGGCCCGCGGTGCTGACCGAGGGCGGCGAGTTCCACAACATCGCGATCAACGCCAAGGACGCCCAGCTGCTCGAAGCGCGGCGGTTCTCGGTCGAGGATATCGGCCGCATCTTCGGCGTACCGCGCTTCCTGCTGGCGCTGGACGAAACCTCCTGGGGTTCGGGCATCGAGCAGCTCGGCATTTTGTTCGTGCGCTACACGCTCGCCCCGCATCTGACCGCGATCGAGGACGAGTGCAACGCCAAGCTCTTCGGCACCGACGCGCATTTCGTCGATTTCGACGAGCGCGAGCTGATGCGCGGCGACACGAAATCGATGTTCGAAAGCTACCGGATGGCGATGGGCGGCAACAACGGCCCCGGCTTCCTCACCCAGAACGAAGTCCGCCGCGATCTCAATCTGCCGCGCGACGCAGCCAAGTCGTCGGACGAACTGCTCACCTGGTCGCGCGCGAGCGCGCCGAACGGAGGCAAAGATGCGAAAACTCCTGGCGATGCTTGACGCGAACCGGGGCAAAGGCGCCGGATTCCGCGCGGAAGACAAGGACGGCACCGCCGTTCTCTACGTCTACGACGCGATCGGCCCCTGGGGCGTGGAAGCCGCGCCCTTCGTGCAGGCGGTGCGCGGGCTCGGCGCCAAGAAGATCGAGTTGCGCGTCAACTCCCCGGGCGGCGACGTGTTCGACGCCCGCGCGATGAAGAACGCGTTGGAGGATTTCGACGGCGAAATCGTCGCCCATGTCGATGGCCTCGCCGCCTCGGCCGCCTCCTATCTGATGCTCGCCGCCGACGAGATCGTGATGGGCGAGGGCGCGTTCGCCATGATCCACAAGGCCTGGGGCCTGACGATCGGCAACGCCGACGAACACCGCGCCCAGGCCGCCCTGCTCGACAAGGTCGACGACACGCTGGTCGCCGATTACGTCGCGCGCACCGGCAAGGGTGCGGACGACATCCGCGCCAAGATGGCGGCGGAAACCTGGTTCACGGCCGAGGAAGCCGTCGCCTTCGGCCTCGCCGATCGCGTCGCCGCCCCGCCCAAGCGCAAGGAAAAGGCAGCGGCCGCGCGCTGGGACCTCTCGGCTTACGCCCAACCCCCGGCGGCCCTGATCGCACCGGCCCCGCCGCCCGAATCGCCCGTCGATCCGCTCGCCGCTTTGGCGACGGAACGCGAGCGCTATCTCGCCCGCCTCGGTCTCTACGAGCGGGCCATCTGAGTTTCCGCAGCGCGGAAAGCGCGCCGGCCGCCTCGCCGGCGATGGTCGAAGAAAGGACCAAGAAAATGAGCGTTTCCATCCAGGCGCTGCGCGAAGAACGCAACGCCAAGGCCAAGGAGGCCCGCAACCTCCTCGACAGCAACACGGGCGATGCGTGGACGCCCGCGATCAAGGCCGAGTTCGACGCGCTGGCCGAGAAGATCGAGAACCTCGACCAGCAGATCGAGCGCCACGAACGCGTGATCCAGCTCGAAGCCGGCCTGAAGGACGCGGTCGAAGATCGCGCCGTCAAGGCGGGCAAGTCGGTCGACCAGGTCAAGCACGAGGATGCGCGCGAGCGCAAAGCCTTCTCGCGCTGGATCCAGGGCGGCATGGACGCGCTCGACGCCGAAGGCAAGGAATTGATGGCCAAGCGCGCGGTCACCATCCAGGCCAACCAGTCGGTCGGCACGGGCTCGGCGGGCGGCTTCTCGGTGCCTCCCTCGTTCCTCGAGGAAATCGAGATCGCGATGCTGGCCTACGGCAACGTGCAGGGCGTGTCCCGCGTGATCCGCAGCGCGATCGGGTCGGACTTGGCGGTGCCCGCGCTCAACGACACCAACAACACGGGCCGGATCATCGCGGAAAACGCGGCCCTGACGAACACCGCGCTCGTGCTCTCCCAGGTCAACATCCCGGCCTTCATGTACTCGTCGGACTCGATCCTGATGAGCTACCAGATGCTCCAGGATTCGATCCTCGCCGAAGGCGAAATCACGCGTCTGATCGGCGAACGCCTGGGCCGCATCACCAACGCCCACTTCACCACGGGCACGGGCACGGGCCAACCCCGCGG
>JADCGK010000223.1 GCA_020249045.1 Azospirillum sp.
CCACACATAGGCCCGGTTGAGCCCGCGTTCGCGCAAGCCTTCAAAGGCACCCGCGATCAGCAGCCGGCCCACGCCGCGGTCTTGGTGGTCGGGATGGACGTAAAGGGTGAAGACCTCACCCGAGCCGGAGGACAAGCCGGGTTGGGTGAAGGGCGGCCGGGCGGGACGGTCCTCGATACGGCTGCGTCCGAAACTCGACACGCCCACCACGCCCGCCCGATCGTCGAACGCGACCAGAATGGGCGCGTGCAAAGATTTGTGCCTGATCTGGTGCGTCCACTCGACCGCCTGGCGGTCGTAGTCCATGCCGACCAGCGTTCTGGGCGGCAGCAAGCCCGCGTAGGTCGCCCGCCACGCATCGACGTAAACCCGCGCGATCCCCCGGACATGGCCATGCGTGGCCTTGAGCAGCGTCACCGGCATGATGGCGAAGATTACTCCAAAAGCCTCGCGCGGCTAACGGCGTTCGAAGGCAACGGCATAGAACCCGTCGGTACCGTCCTTGGCCGGGCTCAACGACAAGGGCTCGCCGTGGCGCCCGAAATCGGCGTGCGCGGCGAGGAACGCCTCGGCCTGCGCTTCGTTCTCCTCGGGAAGGATCGAACACGTCGCGTAGATCAGCCGGCCACCCGGCTTCACGAGACGCGCCGCGCTTTCGAGAATACGCGCCTGCTTGGCGGCGAGTTCGGCGATTTCGGTCTTCGCGAGCGTCCAGCGCGCATCGGGGTTGCGTCGCCACGTGCCCGTGCCGGTGCACGGCGCATCGACCAGCACGCGGTCGAACGATGCCTTGTGCTTCTTGACCCACGGGTCGCGTTCGCCGGCCAGCGCGCGGCGCTCGACATTATGCGCGCCGGCCCGGCGCAAACGGGTCGTCGCGCCCTCAAGCCGCTTGGTCGACGTGTCGCACGCCACGATATGGCCCTTGTTGGCCATCGTCGCGGCGATGGCGAGCGTCTTGCCGCCCGCGCCCGCGCAGAAATCGCAAACGCGCATGCCCGGCGCCGCATCCACCATCAGGGCGACCATCTGCGAGCCTTCGTCCTGCACTTCGACGAGACCGGCCTTGTAGGGCGCGCTCGCCATCAGATTGGCCCGTTCGGCCACGCGCAAGCCCCAGGGCGACAATCTCGTGGGGGCCGCGTCGATGCCCGCCTCCTTCAACGCGCGCCGGGCGTCCTCGCGCGTGGTCTTCAACAGATTGGCCCGCAGATCGAGCGGCGCCTCGCCGCCCATCGCGGCCATTTCCGCGCGCGCGGCGTCGGCGTATTTGGCGGCGAATTTCTCGGCCGCCCACGGCGGCAGATTGAAGCGCACCCAATCGGGTTGATCGGGGTGGTCGATCGACCGGCCGGCCATTGCGCCGGCCGCGGCGAGTTCATGCGCCTTCAAGGGCGGGGGATCGTATCGCTCGCCCGAGAACGCGTGCGCGATCCGATCCGCGTTCCAGCCATCGACGATGGCCAGATGGGCGATGGCCCAGGACCGGCCATTGGCTTCGAACGGCACGCGCGCGCTGCCTTCGCGCACGCGCGCGGCCCACCATTCGAGTTGCGCGCGGCGGCGCAGCACGCCGTAGACCAAGGCGGAAACCGCCGTGCGGTCCTTCGAACCGATGAAGCGCCGCGCGCGGAAATAGTCGTTGGCGAGCCGGTCCGCCGGCGCCTTTTGCGCATGGACCAGGTCGAGGATTTCGATCGCGGCGGCGATGCGCCCGCCCGGCGTCATGCCCCCGAACCGCCCGAGTAATTCGGCGCCTCGCGCATCAACGCCACGTCGTGGACGTGGCTTTCGCGCAAGCCCGCGTTCGTGATCTTCACGAACCGCGCGTTCGCGCGCAGATCGGCCAACGTGGCGCTGCCGGTATAGCCCATGGCCGCGCGCAAACCGCCGACCAGCTGATGGATGACCGCCCCCACGGGCCCCTTGTAGGGCACGCGGCCTTCCACGCCCTCGGGCACCAGCTTCAGAGTATCTTTGATTTCCTGCTGGAAATACCGGTCGGCCGAGCCGCGCGCCATGGCGCCGACGGACCCCATGCCGCGATAGGATTTGTAGGACCGGCCCTGATAGAGGAACACCTCGCCGGGCGCTTCGTCCGTACCGGCGAACAGCGAGCCGATCATCGCGCATTCCGCGCCGGCGGCCAGCGCTTTGGCGAGATCTCCCGAAAACTTGATCCCGCCATCCGCGATCGCGGGCACGCCGGCCTTCGCGGCGACCGCCACGCAATCCATCACGGCGGTCAATTGGGGCACACCCACGCCTGCGACGATGCGCGTCGTGCAGATCGCCCCCGGCCCGATGCCGACCTTGATCGCATCCGCCCCCGCGTCGATCAGGGCCTTGGCCCCGTCCGCCGTGGCGACGTTGCCGGCGATGATCTGGGTGTAGTTGCCGAGCTTGCGGATCGCGGCGACCGACCGGATCACGCCTTCGGAATGGCCGTGGGCGGTGTCGACGACGACGATATCGACCTCGGCGTCGAACAGCGCTTCTGCGCGCGCGATGCCCTTTTCCCCCACGCCGGTCGCCGCCGCCACGCGCAGGCGGCCTTTCTCGTCCTTGGTGGCAAGCGGGTGGCGTTGAGCCTTCTCGATATCCTTGACGGTGACGAGGCCGATGCACCGATAGCTTTGGTCGACGACGACGAGCTTCTCGATACGGTGCTGATGCAGCAACCGCTTCGCTTCCTCCTTCGACACGCCCTCCGACACGGTGACGAGGCGGTCGCGGGTCATCAGTTCGCTGATCGGCTGACGCGGGTCCGAGGCGAAGCGCACGTCGCGATTGGTGAGGATGCCGACGAGCCGGCCGTTGGCTTCCGTCACGGGAATGCCGGAGATGTGGTTCTCCGCCATCATCTTCAGCGCGTCGGCGAGCGTGGCATCCGGGCGGATCGTCAGCGGATTGACGACCATGCCGCTTTCGAACTTCTTGACCTTGCGGACTTCGTGGGCCTGTTGGTCGATTTCGAGGTTCTTGTGCACGACGCCGATGCCGCCGGCCTGCGCCATGGCGATCGCAAGCCCGCTTTCGGTGACGGTATCCATCGCGGCTGACACGATGGGAATGCCGAGCTCGATGTTGCGCGTAACGCGCGTGCGCGTTTGCACGTCCCCGGGCAACACGGCGGAGGCGCCGGGCTCCAGCAGGACGTCGTCGAAAGTCAGCGCTTCGCGGATTTGCATGCCCCCTCCTCGGACGCGGGAAGTGGCGCGCATCTATACACTTCCCCGCGCGGCTCCGAAACGGGGTCCAAGTGCGTTGAAAAGACGCGGGGATTCAGCCTTTGAAGCCGGTGGCGGCGATGTAGAACTCAGCCGACTCGGCGCGGCTCGCCGGCGGTTTGATGCGCTGGAGCTTCGCGAAGCGCGCCTGAACGGCCTTGAGGAGTTTCTGCTCCTCCGCGCCTTGGCGAAGCTTGGCGACGAACGCTCCGCCCGGCCGCAAGGTTTCGCAGGCGAACTCGAACGCCGCCTCGACCAACGTGACGATCCGCAGATGGTCGGTCTCGCGATGGCCGGTGGTGGGCGGCGCCATATCGCTCAGCACCAGATCGGCGGGGCCGCCGAGCGCGTCTCGCACCAGACCCGACGCCGCAGGGCCCAGGAAATCCGCGCGCAGCACGATCGCGCCCGCAAGCTGGTCCATCTCCAGAATATCGAGCGCGACGACCGATGCCGCCTTGCGCTCGATGGCGACCTGGGTCCAGCCGCCCGGCGCCGCCCCCAAATCGACGACCTTCAAGCCGGGCCGGAGGATTCGCGCTTTGGCATCGATTTCGACGAGTTTGAACGCGGCCCGGCTTCGGTAGCCGGCATCGCGCGCCTTTGCGACGTATGGGTCGTTGAGTTGGCGGCGCAGCCAGTTCTGCTGGGAAACCGAACGACCTTTGGCGGTCTTCAGGCGTTCGGCGAGGCGCTTGTCGGTCATGGCCCGCGCATTAGCCCCATCAGAATGCCTTCGCGCAAGCCCCGATCGGCGACGCGCAACCGATCCACCGGCCAGCGCGCGCAAATCCCCTCGACCAACGCGCACCCGGCCACGACCATATCCGCGCGTTCCGGCCCCACGCAGCCGTGCCGCGCCCGCCCGTCGAAATCGGCCGCGGCCAACTCGGCGGAAAAGCGCCGCACTTGCGCAAGATCCAGCCAAGACCCGTCCACCCGCGCACGGTCGTACCGGTCGAGCCCCATCGCGATCCCCGACAACGTGGTCACCGTCCCGGACGTGCCGATCATTTCGACCCGGCCCCCGGCGACATGGGCCGCAATCCCGTGCCGCGCATCCAGTTCGCCGAGGCGATCCGCGATGTCGGAGACGGCGGCGGCATAATCGGCATCGGCGACACGTCCCGCCCCGAACCGTTCGGCGATGGCGACAACGCCCAAGGGCAGCGAAACGAAATCCACCCGACGCCATCCTCCGGCCTCGCGCGCAAGCCACAGCACCTCGGTCGAGCCGCCGCCGATATCGAAGGCGATCCCATGCGGCAGGCCGCGGTCGAGCAACGGCGCGCACCCGGCAAGGGCGAGGTCCGCCTCCTCGGCCGGGGCAATGACTTCGAGGGCAAGGCCCGTCTCCGCGCGCACGCGGGCCAGAAACTCGGCCCCGTTGCGCGCGCGCCGGCAGGCTTCCGTCGCCACGCCGCGAAAGGCGGCAACGCCACGCTTGCGGATTTTGGAAGCGCAAACCGCCAAGGCGGCCAGGGCCCGGTCCATCGCCGCCGGCGCCAGAGCGCCGGAAGCCTCCAACCCTTCGCCCAGGCGCACGATCCGTGAAAAACCATCCACGACCCGAAACGCAGCTCCGTCGTCGGCCCGGGCGATCAACAGTCGGCAATTATTTGTGCCAAGGTCGAGAGCCGCCAAAACGGACCCCGCCCCGCGCGAGAAATCCACCACGAACGCGGCGCCCCCCTACGGCATGATTGAATGGAGTTTAGCCGGGTTTGACGATCCGGGCGAACGGGGATATAGAACCCGCCGCTCGGGGTTTACCCGAGCCGTCGGTCCCTTGCTGGGGGATCGTCTAACGGTAGGACCCCAGACTCTGACTCTGGTTGTCTAGGTTCGAATCCTAGTCCCCCAGCCATCATTCGATCCGCTGCCCGAACAAGGGCCTGATTTTACGTGAGTTTTCGTGTCCGTCTGCGCGAGCGTTTCGCGACACACCAAAAAGTCTTTGAAAAACAAGGAAATATCCATCCGTTAACGCGGCGTTGACCAATTGATCGCCATTACGTAGTTTGGACGTCGAAACTTCCTCGTCTGGAGAAACCCATGGCCGGTTCTATTTCCCAAGCCGCTGCCCCCGTGATCGACTTCCGCAATCAGAAGACGGCGGCGTTGCTCGACGTGTCGCAGCAGTACTCGCAGCGGACGGAAACCGAAGTCCTTCGCGGCGTCGCCCAAGGCAACGAGATCGCGAGCAATTCGACCGCCGTCCTGCAAGGACGCGGCGGCCGGGTCGATATCGTCGCCTGACGCCTTCCTCGGTTGAGCCTCGTTTCGACGACGGGCATGGCCTCGCCATGCGCCGAATACATCTCTGCGTTCCCGAATAAGGGGCCGGGCCCCTCTTTAACTTGCCGAGTTGCCCCCTACCTGTAGGGGGTTGTTTCCTGCGGCAAGGCGATGTTGACCCTCCCCCCCGGTCCCAAACGCTTCCACGGCACCAGCGCCCATTACAGCGAAGCCGCCGAGCCCCTTCAGCGCCAAGCGCTGCTGCGATGGGCGGACGGCGCGCGCCAGGCGGGCTTGGCCGTGGCCGCCTCCCTCGATCTCGAGACCATGCCCGAAATGGTTGCCGCGACGGCGCTGTGCGATGTCGTCGGGGTCGGTTGCGACTTCAAGTATCGACGGATCGGCGAGACGCTGCCCGGCGAGTATCGCGCCGAGTTTGCGCCCGACGAACTCGACGCGCATCAGCCGCAAGCCTACCGGCAAGTCATCCGGCGACAGTATTTGGAGACCGTCCGGGCACGGCAACCTTTGCTGCACGTTGTCTTCGCGGAGACCGAACGCGGTGTGTTCAGCTATAGCCGACTGACGGTGCCGTTGGCCGTCCGAACGGGCGAGGTCGGACGCCTGTGGTTGATCCCGAGCGGGTTCAGCCGCTTCGCCGAGCGCCTGCGTGAGGAATCCGTCCAAGCCGCGTGATAGACTTCAACGCGTCGCGACGCGAGTCGGGGGATGGCATGAGCGGACCCGTTTTCACGCTGAAGATTTCGGCCGACGAGGCCAAGCTGATGATCTACCTGCTGCGTCAAGCGCAGATGAAGGGCGATTCCGCGATCGCGATGGGCATCGCCAAAAAGGATCTGCTCGCCCAAACCATGGACAATTACAAAAGCCTCGCCGACAAGCTCGAAGAAGCGACGGTCGGCAAGCGCACGGCCAAACCGCAGGCGATGAAGAAATGGCTGCCCGGCCAGACCGTGCCGGTCAAACGCTATCGGACGAAGTCCCCGCGCTGAACGCCGCTTCGCGCATGCCCGCGTAGGCTTTCTCGAGCGCGCGCGCGAGCCCGGCCCCGTCGCACAGCACAGAACCGGCCATGCGCGCGCGAAGCCCGGCGCGCGTTGCGGCCGTATGCGCCGGTTCGCGGGCCGCTGCGATCGCGCAAGCGACGTAGCCGTCGACGTCGTCCGCACACCACGCCGACATATCCAAAGCGTCGAGCAAACACGCCCCGTAGCGGCCCAACGGCGCGCGCGCGCGCAGCGATACGACAGGCACGCCCATCCACAACGCCTCGAAGGTGGTCACGCCGCCGTTGTGCGGAAACGGATCGAGCGCCACATCGATGCCGCCATAGGCCGCCCAGGTCGCGGGCTGCGGCGAGGTGTAGACGAGATCGAGCCGCTCGCGCCCGACCCCGAAGCGCTCGAATCGCCCCTCCATCCGGCCACGCACCAGCGCGTCGACGAACGGCAACGCGTTGAGCGTCAGGCGCGAACCCGGCACGCCGAGAAGAATTCGCGCCCATGCCGCAACGACGTCGTCATTGATCCGCACGAGGCGCGAGAAACTGCCGAACGTCGTATGGCCGCGATCGCGGCTGGGGGGAGGCGTCACGGCCGGCATTTCGGCGGGCGGCGCGAAAGCAAAGGGCGCGCGGTCCAAACGCCAGACGCGTTCGCTCAGCGCGTCCTCCGCCCCAATGGGGACCATGCGGTCGTCGGCCAAATACCAATCCATCGCGGGCACACCGGTCGTGCCGCCATAGCCGAGCCAGGTGACCTGCGCGGGTGCCAAGCGCCGCGCAAACGCCTTGAGACGCGCCCCCGCCGTATGGCCCGCAAGATCGACCGCCACGTCGATGCCGTCGGCGCGCGCACGCGCGACGAACGCCTCGTCGTCGTCGCGGGCGACATCGCGCCACACATCCACGAGCCCCTGCAATTCAGCCGTCACGGCGTCGGGCGACGGAACCAGCGCGTAGGCGTAAACCTCGACCTTGGCGCGGTCGTGCGCGGCGAGGACGGGCGCGATGAAATTGCGCAGAGAGTGCCGGCGGAAATCGGGAGATACATAGGCCACGCGCAAGCGTCGCCCGCCGATCGCGGGCGCAGCCAGCGGCGTTTCGCGCGGGCAGAAACGCAGCGCCCACTCCGCATAGAGCGCCTTGAGCGCCGATGCGTCGAGCGCAGGATCGTAATTCGCCGCGAACAGGTCGTCGGTCCATGCATTCTCGCGCGACGGAAGCGCGCGCTTGACCTTGGCGAGTTCGGCGCGCGCTTCGGCCACGCGGCCGGTTTGGATCATGACCGACGCGAGCCATTGCCGCGCGAGGGGGCCTTCATCGGGATCGTCCAGGGCGGCGCGCGCGAAGCGCTCGGCTTCGGCAACCCGACCGAACGCCAAGGCACAAACCGCACGGCGACGCTGGATCCCGGGGGTGGCGGGCGCGCGGGCGAGGCCCGAATCGGCTTCGATGTAACGCTCGAAACGGATCAGAAGGTCGGCCCAGCGCAACCGCAGACCAGGATCCGTCGGATCGAGTTCGGCAGCGGCACCGAACGCGGCAATGGCGGCCTGCGCATCGCCAAGCAAGGCCGCCGCCTCGCCTTCAAGCCGACGGCCATAGGCGCTCGGCGTGGGTTCGATGCGGATCGCCGCGCGCGCCAGCGCCAGGGCTTCATCCGCAAGGCCGGCCAGTGCTAGGAAGCGCGAACAGAACTGCAGGGCGGACGGGTCGGTCCCCGCGTCTTGCGCGAAGGCGCGCGCGCGCACGATCGCTTCCGCACTTTTGCCGGCAGCCGCGAGAGCGACGATTTCCGAGGCTTCGCGCCCGGCCGCGTCGCTCACGCCGCGGGTTTGGAGGCGATCGCCTCCTCGAGTTCGTAGAAGGTCGGCTGGAGCTCGCTGGGCACGCTTTTGCGGCCGATCTCGGTCGAGATCTGCGGCGCATTGCCCTGCAGATGCGCGACGAACGTGTCGCGGATGATCTCGTAGTATTTGAATTCGTCCTCGTAGCACTGCTTCAGGCGACCGGCCATCGGGCCGAGAATGCCGTAGGACAGCAACACGCCCAAGAACGTGCCGACGAGCGCCGCGGCGATCAGACCGCCGAGCACGGTCGGCGGCTGGTCGACCGACGACATGGTCTTGATGACGCCCATGACCGCCGCGACGATCCCGAGCGCGGGGCACGCGTCGGCGACGGTAGAAAGCGCCGAGGCGCAACGCAGAGTCTCGTGGTGGTGCTTCTCGAGCTCCTTGTTGAAGATCTCCTCGAGCTGATGCGCGTCCTCCACCCCCATCGACAGCATGCGCATGTGATCGCAGATCAGCATGATCGCGTATTTGTTGGCCAGAATCTTCGGATAGGCCATGAAGATGTTCGACTCGTCGGGCTTTTCGATATGCGGTTCGACCGCCAGGGTGCCCTTCGAGCGCGCGAGCTTCAGGATCGTGAAGATCAGGCAGAGCAAGTCGATGAAGTCGTCGCGCTTGTATTTCGGACCGCCGAAGACCTTGCCGAAATCCTTCAGCGCGTGGCTGATGATCGTGCCCGAATTGCCGATGAGGAACGTGCCGGCGGCCGAACCGCCGATGATCATGAATTCGAACGGCAGTGCCTTCAAAATCACGCCGATTTTGCCGCCGGCGAGCACGTAGCCGCCGAACACGCAAAGAAACACGAAAACCAAGCCGCCGATCGCGAACATCGAATTTCTCCGTCGGGCCAAAATGCGGCACCCGCACGGCCCCAATCCAGCGGGCAGCTTACGGGTGGATGGTTAACGCTTTCCAAATTCGCCCGAAACACACGGTGTTTCAAGCGATTGGTTAAGGTTCTAGCATGGCCCAATTCGGGCCCGCGTCAAGCGTTTTGGGGGGGCCGCGGCGGCGAGGCCGGCGTTTCCAGGGTGACGGTGACAAGGCCGGCGGCTTCCGCGACGGCCGGTTCGGGGGGCGGTTCGGCCGCGCGCATCCGGCGTTGGACGACGACCGCCACAGGGATCGCCGCCAAATAGACGATCCCCAAAATCACCAGAGTCGCCCACGGCGCATTCAGCAAACCCGCGAAGATGAGGCCCGCGGCGACGAGCCCGGGGACCATCCATCCGCGCGGCAAGTGCAGCTTCTTGCCCGAAAAGGTTGGAATGCGGCTGACCATCAGGAACGCCACCAACGCCATCGTGGCCGCCCCGATCGCCGGCCGGTCGAACCAGCCGGTGCCCGCTTGGAAGTGCAGCATCAAAGGCAGCAAGGCGAGGCCGGCTCCCGCCGGCGCCGGCACGCCAACGAAGAAATGGCCCTGCCATTTCGGCGGATTGGGATCGGCGAGCATCGTGTTGAAGCGCGCAAGACGCAACGCCATGCAAACCGCGTACGCCAAGCAGATGATCCAGCCCGCCGCCCCCCACGCGTTCAGAACCCACATGTAGACGATCAATGCCGGTGCCACGCCGAACGCAACGAAATCCGACAGCGAGTCGAGTTCGGCGCCGAACTTGGACGTGCCGTTGAGCAACCGCGCCATCCGGCCATCGAGCCCGTCGAGGATCGCCGCGACCACGATGGCCGTGACGGCCCACTCCCACCGGCCGTCCATCGCGAAGCGGATGCCCGACAGCCCCGCGCACAACGCGGCAACCGTGATCGCGTTCGGGATCAGGCGGTTCATCGCCCCGCCCTTCCCGCCGCCCGCGCGGCCCCGCCGGTTGCGGCGCGCGCGGCCGAACATCAACGCACCTCGCCCCGACGCGGCGCTTCGCCGGAGGCAAGATCCGCAAGAACCGTCTCGCCGCCGATCGCGCGTTGTCCGACGCAGACCATGGGCGAGACGCCTTCGGGCAGGTAGACGTCGCAGCGGCTGCCGAACCGGATGAGGCCGTAGCGTTCGCCCGTGCGCACCGCCTGCCCTTCGCGCAGGTCGCACAGAATGCGCCGCGCGACGAGCCCCGCGATTTGCACGAACCCCACGTCGCGGCCGTCCTCCATCGTCACACGGATCGACATCCGCTCGTTTTCGTCGGAAGCCTTGTCGAGTGCGGCGTTGTGAAAGCGGCCGGCTTGATAGCGTGCGCGCGCGACCGTGCCGCCCATCGGCACGCGGTTCACATGCACATCGAAAACGTTCAGGAAGATCGAAATGCGCGGCCGAGGCCGGTCGCCCATATCCAATTCGGGCGGCGGAACGGCGTCGACGATCAACTGCACCATCCCGTCGGCGGGCGACACGACCAAGCCTTCGCGCGTCGGGATCGTCCGATCGGGATCGCGGAAGAAATAAGCGATCCACAACGTGACGACGGCGCCGACGGCCGCCAACGGACCCCAAACCCAGCCCAGCAAAAACGTCCCGACCAAACCGCCTGCGACGAAGGGAACGCCCGCCTTATGAATGGGCGCTGCGACGGATTTCCACATATCACTCATGATGTTACGCGCCGATCTTGAAGTTTTTTGAGAGCTCGACGAGTGATCTTACTCCAAACCGCCCGCCTTGCGCCACCCGCGCTCAATTGGTTTTCGGAACCGCGAAAACTTGGCCGGGATAGATCAGATCGGGATTGCGGATCTGCTCGCGGTTCGCCTCGAAGATCGTGGTGTAGCGCAGACCTTCGCCATAGACCCGGCGGGAGATCCGCCACAACGAATTGCCGGGCTGGACCACGACCAATTGTTCCCCCGGGCCCGGTGCTGGAACCCGGGCGCGTTGGAATGGCGTTTCGGCCCGCGCCACGGGTCGACCTTGCGGGCCGATTTCGTCGATACGCAGCGTGTAATTGCCTTCGCCCAACTGCGGAATATCGATCCGCCATGTTCCGTCGGGGGCGACCCGCGCCGTCCCCACGGACCGATTATCCGCATAAAGCCGTACATCCGCCCCCGGGCTGCCACGTCCGGCGACGACAACCCCACCCGCCTCGCCGTAATCGATCGCGTCGATGGAGAGGCGCTGCCCCCCTGTCCCAGTGCCGGGTACCTGAAGCAAGGTCGGTGCACCGCCGCCCTCAGCCGGCAAAAGTGCGACCAACGGCCCGCCGCCAACCCCGCCGCCACGCGGCGGCACGACGATGGCGACATTGCGTTCGGACGTGGCGGTCGCACCGCCGGGGCCTTCCACTCGCAAGCGCAACTCATGCGCCCCGGGGCCCAACGGTTCGACCGTCACGAACACCCATTCCCCGCGCCCATCGGCCGTCACGCGACCGATTTCCCGTTCGCCCGACAAAATCACGACCGTGGCGTTGGGCGCGGCGCGGCCGGCGATCACGGCCTCGCCCGTCGGCGAGACACGCACGACATCGAAGGACGGGCGCAAAAGCGCCTCAGTTGGGGATGCGGTCGGGGCAACCGCGGGCCCCGTCGCCGATGCTGGGGCCGGCGCACGCGCGGTCTGCGTCGGCGCGTCGGGCGCAAGGCCGCGAATGCCGAAAATCAAGGCGATGCCGACGAAAACCGCACCGACAACGGCAATGAGCGCGGTGCGGTTCATCGCCGGCTCGAACGACTCGAAATATTCATCGTCGGATCGTAAGCCCGCCGGGAGCGGACTTCAATTGCCCCCGCGCACCCGCTGCTCCACGGGCTTGATCTGGCGCAGATACGCGATCATCGCCGCCCTGTCGGCTGGCGTCAGCTTGGACGTAGAGTTGGCGACGACCTCGCCCATATCGCCGCCCACAAAATCGCCCTCCGGCGTCATGCCCGAGGCTAGAAGCTCGATGTAATCCGCCTCGGACCATTTGCCGAGGCCGGTTTCGCGATGCGGCGAAATGTTCGGCACCTTGGTGCCCTGACCGGCGTGGTTGAGATCGCCGCCGTACAGCATGTCGGTTCTCAGGCCGCCGAAACCATCGCGCGGGCTATGGCATTCCGCGCAATGTCCCAAAGCCTGAGTCAGGTAGGCGCCGCGATTGATCTCGGCGCTTTTCGCAGGATCGGCGCGGAACTCGCCGGGCGCGAAATAGAGAAGCTTCCACCCGAACTGCAGGAAGCGCACGTTGAACGGAAACCCGAGCGTGTTCGGCTTGCTGGGTTGGGCCGAGACCGGCAGCGAGAAGATGTAGGCCTTCAGATCCAGCATGTCCCGGTCGGTCATTTTCGTAAACGACGTGTACGGAAACACCGGGAAATAATGCGCGCCGTCGGGCCGGCGCCCGTGACGTAAGGCGCGGATGAAATCCGCATCCGTCCACTTGCCGATTCCCGCCTCGGGATGGGCGGTGATGTTGGGGCCGAAAAAACTGCCGAACGGCGTCTTGAGTTCGCGCCCGCCGGCCAATAGCTGGCCGTTGTTTTTCACGTCGGTGTGGCACCCGGCACAACCGGCCGCCGCGAAAACATAGGCGCCACGCGCCACGTCGTCGGCTTGCGCGAACGCGGAGTCGCTGCCGAGGACCGCAACGAACGCGGCGATGAAAGCGAATCGAACCATACGAGACAGGATACGACGCCGCCGTCCGCCGGACACGCCCCGGCGGACGGCGCACGTCTCACCTCAGTTCGCAGGTCGCTGAAAGGGCGTATGGCATGCGACGCAGGTTTGGCCGATCGCCGGGAACGCGCCCTTGAATGCGGCCTCATCTCCAGCAGCCGCAAAACGCGCGGCGTTGCGAGCGGCTTCGCTGATTCGATCGAAGTACCCTTCGAACTCGGACTTGCGTTCCCAAATTGCGGGCTGCGCACGCGTCCCGCCCGCCGTCGCTGCAGACGGAAACAGCGCCTTGGCGCGTTGGGCGCTCTCAGCGATGGCCGTCGCCGCCTGCGCGGCCGCCATGCCATTGAACGGCTGATCACCCCGTGCCATTGGCACCAAGACACGCATCGACGCTGCGTTGGCCTTCATGATATCCTGACGTTGTACGACTTCTGGCGCCTGTGCGGACGCGGCGCCGGCGGAAATCATCACGACGACGAGGCCCGCGAGCGCGGTCCGGATTGTTGCTTTCATTCTGAGTTTCCTCCAAAGGGACCGTAGGGTATCCGAGCACGCGGCTGACCGACGCGCTACAATAGTATACACGTTCCGCCCCCGGTTGGTTACGCATGCTTGTTACGCCCGTCGAACCGATTTATGAGGGCGGTATGAGACATTTGAAATCCGTCTGCGTTTATTGCGGCTCGTCGAACGACGGACCGCCTGCCCATCGCGCCGCCGCGAGGGCGTTCGGGGAGTCCCTGGCGCGCGAGAAAATCGACTTGGTGTACGGCGGCGGGCGCGTCGGCCTGATGGGAGCGGTCGCCGACGGTGCGATCGCCGCCGGCGGTCACGTCGTCGGCATCATTCCAGAGCATTTGATGCGCGCGGAGGTCGGCCACGGACAGGTTTCCGAGCTGCATGTCGTCGCCTCGATGCATGTCCGCAAGGCGATGATGTTCGAGCGGTCGGACGCGTTCGTCGCCCTTCCGGGCGGTCCGGGAACGCTCGACGAGGTGTTCGAGATACTGACCTGGCGACAATTGCAGTTGCACGACAAGCCCACGGTGGTGTGCAATCTCGACGGCTATTGGAACGGGCTGATCGGCCTGATCGACGGGATCATCGACGCGAAATACGCGCGGCCCTCGTTCCGGGAATTCTTCTCGGTCGTCTCGGGGATCGACGGTATCTTGCCGGCCTTGCGCGCGGCCCCCGCCTCGGTCCTCCCCGCCCAACCCGCGAAGTTCTAGAACCAGTAGCGCCAGGCGTAGATCGCCGTCATCGCCGCGCCGATCGCGACCACGACGCGGCGGAAGGCGATGGGCGGGATGAAGCGCATCGCATACCCGCCGCCGAAACCGCCGATCAACGCGCCCGACAGCATCGCCGCGGCGACCGGCCACAGCACCACGCCCGAAGCGACGAAAAGGACGATCGGCACGAACCCGTTGAGAACGCCGAGCAGGTTCTTGAGTGCATTCGCGGTGCGCATGTCCTCGAAGCCGCCGAGCGCGAGCAACGCCAAATACATCACCCCCATGCCCGCGCCGAAATAGCCGCCGTAGACCGAGAGCAAAACCGAAGGCAGGACGATTCCCGCGACACCCCCCGATTTGCCCGCACGCGCCCGCGCGATGGCCCGGCGCAGCGCGTCCGAGTAGGCGAACAACAACGTCGCAAAACCGATCAGCGCGGGAACGATCACTTCGAAAACCCGCGCGGGCGTCAGCAGCAGCAACGCCGCCCCCGCCCCGCCCGCGGCCGTGCAACCCGCCAACAGCCAAAACAGCGCCCACGATAGCGGCGGCAGTTTGCCGCGGTCGGCGATCGCCGCGGCCAGATTGGCGGGCGTCAACGCCACAAGATTGGTCGCAACCGCCGGCACCGGCGGAATCCCGACCATGACCAGGATCGGGAACGTCACCAGCGACGAACCGCCGACCAAAGCGGTGACGACGCCGCCCAGCAGCCCCAAAGCGAACAGAATCGCGAGCGTATCCGCCTCCATGAGGGGGCACAGTAAGGGTTTCGAGCCTGGAAATCGCTGGAATCCGGTGCGCGGGCGTCGTATTACCGGGGCCGTTACGCGATACCTCGGGGAGCGCCCAGTCCATGAAGAAGATCAAGGTCGAAAATCCGGTCGTCGAACTCGACGGCGACGAAATGACCCGCATCATTTGGAAGATGATCCGCGAAAAGCTGATCCTTCCGTTTCTCGACGTGGACTTGAAGTACTACGACTTGGGCATCGAACACCGCGACAAGACCGACGATCAGGTCACGGTGGACGCCGCGCACGCGATCAAGAAGTACAAGGTGGGCGTCAAGTGCGCGACCATCACCCCGGACGAAGCGCGGGTGAAGGAATTCGGCCTCAAGCAGATGTGGAAGTCGCCCAACGGCACGATCCGCAACATTCTGGATGGCACGATCTTCCGCGAACCGATCATCATCAAGAATGTGCCGCGCCTGATCCCGGGCTGGACCCAGCCCATCGTGATCGGCCGCCACTCGTTCGGCGACCAGTACCGCGCGACCGACTTCGTGGTCCCCGCCGCGGGCAAGCTGTCGATCACCTTCACCTCGAAGGATGGCGAGACGAATATCCGCCATCAAGTGTTCGACTTCCCCGGACCGGGCGTGGCGATGGCCATGTACAACGTCGACGATTCGATCCGCGGCTTCGCGCGCGCCTCGTTCAATTACGGCCTCAGCCGGAACTATCCGGTCTATCTGTCGACCAAGAACACGATCCTCAAGGCCTATGACGGTCGCTTCAAGGACCTGTTCCAGGAGGTCTTCGACGCCGAGTTCAAGGACAAGTTCAAGGAAAAGGGCCTGACCTACGAACACCGACTGATCGACGACATGGTGGCGTCGGCGTTGAAGTGGTCGGGCGGTTTCGTTTGGGCGACCAAGAACTACGACGGCGACGTCCAGTCCGACACGGTCGCGCAAGGCTACGGCTCCTTGGGTCTGATGACCTCGGTTTTGACCACGCCGCTCGGCGACTGCGTCGAGGCCGAAGCCGCGCACGGCACCGTCACGCGGCACTACCGCGAACACCAGAAGGGCAAGGAAACCTCGACCAACCCGATCGCGTCGATCTACGCCTGGACGCGCGGGCTTTGGTACCGGGGCCAGTACGACAAACAGCGCGAAGTCAGCATGTTCGCCAAGACGCTCGAACGCGTGTGCGTCGAAACGGTCGAGCAAGGCCACATGACCAAGGATCTCGCGGTTCTGATCTCGCCCGATCAACCTTGGCTGACCACGACCAAGTTCCTCGGCAAGATCGAGGAGAACCTGCACAAAGCCCTGGGCTGACCGTCCGCACCGGCGCCCGTCCGACGGCCCGGCGTTTCCAGCGCCGGGCCGTTTCCTTTCCCGAACGCCCGGTGATTGTTGCGGGCGTCCGACCTTTCGATCACTGTTGGGTCAAACCTGAGAGTCGCCGTGGGTCCGAGCTTTCGCCGTTCGACGACATTCTTGCGCGCGCCCGAAGGGGCCGGCGGCGGCGGATTGCCGCTCGGCGAGAACGTGCTCGTCGATCTGGACGCGCCGTTGTCCGCGTTCGATCGGCCCGGCGCCAAGGCCTACGGCGCGATCGACAAGCGTTTCCCCGACAGTCAGCACATCGGCTACGTCTGCGAGCCGACGCGCTCGATCCGGATCCGCACGGCGCAGCGCATGCGCGGCATCTCGCGTTCGGGTCTGTTGTCGGTCCTGGAAACGGGCGTTTTGCGTCGGCCGGGCATGCCCGATGCGTTCGCCGTCGTCGTCGAAAAGCCCGTGGCGCTGCCGCCGCCGCGCAAGATGTGGGCGAGCTGGGCACCGAAACTTCTGATCCAGAACTTCCTGCGGCCGGTCGCCCAGGCCCTGAAGGATTTGAGCGATCGCGGCGAAATCCACGGCTCGATCCGCCCCGACAACGTGTTCTCGCAGGATACGCGCGGTCAGCTTTTCGCGCTGGGCCCGTGCGTGTTGGGGCCGGTCGGATACGATCAGCCCCCGGTGTTCGAACCCATCGAACGCGCGCTCGCCACCCCCGATGGCAAAGGCCCCGGAACGCCGTTCGACGACATGTTCGCCCTCGGCATGACGCTCTATAGCTTCGCGACGGGCAAGTATCCCGGCGAAGGCCAGGCGCAAGACACGTTGATGGCCCGGCGCGTCGCCTACGGCTCCATCGGGTCGCTGGTCGACACCTCCCAGATCCCCAGCGAGTTGTTCGATCCGATTTCCGCGCTGATCGACGACGACGTCAAGGTGCGCTGGCCGCTCGGCATGCTGATCGAATGGATCAACGGCCGCCGGCCGACCATTCAAGTCCGCAAGCCCGTGGCACGCCGGGGCACGCCGCTCAAGATCGGGCCCGTCCAAGCGCTGGAGCCGGCCGAACTCGCCTTCGCCTTGCATCGCTATCCGAAGGACGCGCAAGCCGCCGCGCTGAGCGACGAAATCGGAAACTGGCTGAAGGACAACGATGTCCAGCGCGTGCTCACGCTCGCGGGCGAGGACAAGGTGCAGTCCCAGCAAGCGCCGGCCGAGGTGCAGGTCGCCCGCCACATCGTGCGTCTGGATCCGCGCGGCCCGTTGCGCTTCAAGGATTTGTCGTTCCATCCCGGCGGCGCCGGGCCCGTGGCGCACGCGGCCATGCTTGATCCCAAGCTGCGCACGCAGCTCGACGAGTTCTTTTCCTGGCGCATCGCGCATGTTTGGGCGAAGGCGGCCACGCCGTTCGGCCTGATCGACGAAGCCGCGCGCGAATTGCTGGAGGTCGAGGACCGGATTTCGAACGGCGTGGACAAGCTCGAAGCGGCGCTCTACCGCCTCAATCCCGATGCGCCGTGTCTGTCGCCCGCAGTGCAGGGCAGATGGGTCGACCAGGCCGGCGACCTGCTGGATCTGATCGAGGAGTCGATCGGCCGCGGCCAGCTCGAATTCGACGGGCATGTCGTTTCGTTCCTGGGCGCACGCAGCAACATTTCGGCGGCGGATCTCAGCGCCATCAAAAGTTTCGACGGCAAGGACACGCGGCGCGCCGCCGCTGTCCTCAAGACCGCCATCCGCTTCGCCATCGACGCCAAGGGCAAGAAACTGCCCAACCTCGCCCGGATTTGCCATGACGCGGCAAAGGCGCTGATCGGCCGTCTCAAGAATCCGGAAGTTCGTACGGCGAAACTCGCCGAAGCGGACGCACTGGCGGCGGCGGGCGACATCCAAGGCCTCGCCGATCTCGCGACCGACCCGGACGTATTCGGCCGGGATTTGGCCGCCTTCGCCGAGGTCAAGGCGGAGTTCGACCGCAACCAGCGTCTGCTCGACGCGCGCGATTCGATCATCGAAGCCACGCGCAGCATTGGCAGGGAAAAAGGTCAGGAGATCGCGCTGGCCGTCCTTTCCGGGGTATCCGTCGTCGTTCTCCTCGTCCAACTCTATCTTCGCGTGATGGCGCACTGACATGGGATTCCGGACCGCCCTCGTCATTCTGGCGATCCTCGCGATGAGCGTGCTCGCGGTCGCGGTGCTGATCCTGCGGCCGCAGCTGCTCGTCTACATGTTCATCGTCTTCGCCCCATGCGTCGCCATTTTCTTAATGGAGGGCGGCAGCCGCCGCTTCGCATGGATCGGATCGGCCGCTCTCACCGTGTCGGCCGCAGGTCCCATCATCTTCGGCGCATTGCTCGACACGACGCGGTTCGTGATGGGCGACACGTGGGTGTGGGTGGTGCCCGTCGGCGCCGGCATGTTGGGAACGGCGATCGCGGTGGTCTTGCCGGTCGTGGGCGAGATGATGACCGCGCGCGAGCAGAAGGGACAGTTCGAAGCGCTCGAGGAGCGCCAGCAGGCGCTGATCGCCGAATGGGGCGAGGAACAATTGCGCGAACCCTTGAACCCGCCGGGCTGACGGGGGAGTATTCCCCGCGTCGCCATTCGCCGCGAGGACGTTCCGCCATGTTCGAATTCCGCAAGATCGCGTTCGCTTTGTCCGTCGCGTCCGCGCTGCCGTTGGCGGCGTGCGGGGGCGGCGGCCCGGGCGACATCGTGCTCGCCCAGATGGGCTCCTACCATGTCGGCGGCCGGGCGGTGACGATCGAAGGCAAGCCGGTGCGCGAAGTCCGCTTCACGCCGGGCGGCGTACCCGCTCGGGTCGATCCGAACGGCACGTTCCTGGTCGAACACGCCTACGCGCAATGGTTCGAGCCGCGCATCGTGCGCGGTGCCGCACCCTTGCTGATGATGCATGGCGGCGGCCTGACCGGCGTGACCTACGAAACGACCCCCGACGGGCGCGAAGGCTGGCTGAACTTCTTCCTGCGCCGCGGCTGGACCGTCCACAACGCCGACGCCGTGGAACGGGGCCGCGCGGGCTGGGCCCAGTTTCCGGACATCTTCCGCGGCGAGCCGATCTTCCTCGCCCAACACGACGCCTACGAACGCTTCCGCATCGGCGGCGGCCCCGGCACCTTCGCGCGCAAGGAAGTTCTGCCCGGCAGCCAGTTTCCGGTCGAAGCCTACGATGCGTTCGTCCGCCAGATCGTGCCGCGCTGGACCACGACCGACGAACCGATCCTCGCCGCCTACATCGCGATGCTCGACCGCAGCTGCCCGTGCGTCGTGCTGGCCCACAGTCAAGCGGGGCAATTCGCGTTCCGCGCGGCCGAAGCGCGCCCCGACAAGGTACGCGCGATCGTGGTCGTCGAACCCGCGGGCTTCGGCGATCCGGCCCGTGCGGCCGCGCTCAAGGGCATCCCCGTGCTCGCCGTGTACGGCGATTTCATCGAACAGGACGCGCGCTGGCCCGCGATCAAAGGCAATGGCCTGCGTTATTACGATGCGCTGCGCGCGGCGGGCGGATCGGTCGAGGTCATCGATCTGCCGCGCGTCGGCATTGCCGGAAACAGCCATATGGTCATGATGGACCGCAACTCGGACGCGGTCGCGGGCAAGATCCAGGATTGGCTGGCCGCGCGCGGCCTGTGGCGCTGAGTCAGGGTTTCGGCGCGAACATCGCTTCGACCTTCGCGCGCACCCAGGGGGCCAGGACGTAGATCATCGGCGCCGCGACGGCCCACGAAAACAGCCACGCCTGGAGCCAACTCGACAGGAACACGCCCGTTTCGGCGGCGAAGCCGAGGGCGCGCAGCGTCGACACGCCCGACACCATGAAGGTCATCAGACAGGTCAACAGCACGGAAAAGGCGATCCGGATCTTCGTTTGCGCGCTCATCCCCGCACCTTGCTTTCCCGCCACAACGCGTAAACGCCCGCCGCCACGATCAGCGCGATCCCAAGCCAGGCCAGCGCATCGGGCAAGTCGCCCCAAATCGCCCAGCCGACCAAAGTCGAAGCGAATAAGCCCGAATAGCGGAAGGGCGACACGACCGCCACCTGCCCCCAGCGCATCGACAGCACCATCAAATGCTGCCCCGTCCCCGATATCGCGGCCGACGCGAAAATCGCGATCCAGGCGCGCGCGTCCATCGCCGCCCAGCCGACGGCAAACGTCGCGACCCCGCCCACGGCGCAGACGCAAATCACCGTCGTCAGCGTGACCGAGGCCGATGGATATCCCTTCGGAATCCGCCGCGTGACGACGTCGCGGACCGCGCAACATATGGCCGAAACGAAGGAGACACCCAGCCAGAAGTCGATCCCCGTCGTCGAGGGACGCAGGATCAGCAGCACGCCCGCGAAACCGGTCAGTACGGCGGCGACCCGCCGCCAACCGAAGCGCTCGCCCAGCAAAACGGCGGCGATGGGCAACGCCATCAACGGCGTGGCCATGTTGATGGCCGCGTTCAACGCCAGCGGAACATGCGCAAGTGCGGCGACGAAGGCGAACGCGCCGAGGCCTTCCAGCACGCCGCGAGCCAGAGAGTTGCGCTCGATCAAGGCGCCGGGAACCGAGAACGCGCCCGCACGCCACGCGACGACCCCGAAACCGACGATCAAAACCAGGCCACGCACGAACAGCAATTGTCCGGCCGGAACGCTGCCCATCGCCAACTTCAGCAACCCGTCGGAGAACGCGAACAGCGTCATGGCCGCGACCATGGCGAGAATGCCGTTGCGGTCGCCGGTCGTCATGCGCCGCTTGCGCGGACCCGCGCCCGATGCAGGGCGTAAAGTCCCGACGCGACGATGAGCGCTATGCCCGCCCATCCCAGCGCGTCGGGCAATTCGCCCCAGACGATCCACCCCAACAGCGTCGCCCAGATCAAAGCCGAGTAGCGGAACGCGCCCGTCGAGGACAGTTCGCCCGTCCGCATCGCCGCGACCGACGCCAGATACCCGATCCCGACCGTCACGCATGCGACGGCGACCCCGCCCCATGCCGACGGCGTCATCGGCACCCAACCATGCACCCACGTCGCTCCGGCGCAGACGACCATCACGGCACCGGACATGGTGATCGCGATCAGCATCGAGGGGATGCGCGGATCGATCATGCGGGTGAGCGTGTCGCGCAACGCGAAAAAGAAAGCCGAGGCGAAGGATGCCAACAACCAGCCGTTCAGACCCTCGGTTCCCGGACGCAGGATCAGCAGCACGCCCGCGAACCCGCCCGCCACGGCAAGCGCGCGCCGCCAGCCCACCTTCTCCTTCAACAAAACGACCGCGAGCGGGACGATCAACAGCGGTACGGTCTGGTTCAACGCCAACGCCGTGGCAAGCGGGATGTGCGGCAACGCAAGCATGAACAAAAGCGAGCCCGACACCTCGACGACGGTCCGCGCGACGACCAACCGGTCCCCAAGATGCCGCAGCCGCGCCAATGCGCCCGTACGCCACGCGATCGCCAGAAACGCCAGCGTGACCGGCAAGCCGCGGATCGCCATCGCCTGGAGCATCGGCACGTCGGCGGCAGCTATCTTCATCGCCGTATCGTTGACGACGAAGAATGCCATGGCGGCCGTCAGAAATGCCGCGCCGCGCGCGTTGTCGGAAAGTGCCATCAGCGGTTCTGCGCCAAACGGGCTTGCGCTTCGTGTTCGACGCGCGCCTTCAACTGCGGGTACTCGTTGCACACGCGCTGGAAGTCAGTCTGTCCAAGTTCCAGCAATTCGCAGGCACTGGCCGCCGTGATCGTCGCCGTCCGGGGCGTATCCATGATCAATGCGATTTCGCCGAAATAGGAACCGGCGCCCAAGCGCACGCCTTTGGGCGGAACGTGCACTTCGACCTCTCCGGCCAGAACGAAGAACATCGAGTGCCCCGGCTCGCCCTTGCGGAAAACGACCCCGTCGCGGGGCATCGATTTGGCCTGCAGCAATCGGGCGATCGACGCGATGATCGACGCGTCCAAGTCGGCGAACAGAGGCAGCTTGGCGACGAGGCGCCACGTCACGAGAAAGTCGCGCTTCTTGAGCTCGACCGCGAACCCGTTCGCCAGAATGCCCGCCGGAACCGCGAACAACGCGATCCCGATCAGGATCACCACGCCCGAGGCGAGCTTGCCGACGGGCGTCACCGGCGCCATGTCGCCGTAGCCCACGGTGGCGATCGTCACGATGCCCCACCACATCGCGTGCGGAATGGAGGCGAAGGCGTCGGGTTGGGCGCCGCGCTCGATGTAATACATCGCGCTCGACGCGAGGAGCAGCAGCGTCAACGTGGCGGCCAGTGCGGCCCCCATCGGCCGGGCCTCGGTCCGGAAGACCGAAATGACCAGATCGAGCCCCGGGAAGTAGCGCGTGAGTTTGAAGACGGCGAACAGCTCCAGAAACTCGATCATGCCTCCGTCGAGGCCGAGAACGCCGTCGCCGATCAGAAACACGACGGGCACCGCCAAATCCACGATCCCCAGCCCCGAGATGGCGTAAGCGCGCCGCGCCCGCCACTCCGCCATCGCGCCCGCGTGATAGCGCTCAGGTTCGATCCACAGACGCAGCGCGTATTCGACCGCGAACAACACGGCGACCGCGGTCTCGGCGATGCGGAACTCCAAGCGGAACGTCTCGCCCAAATCCGGCAACGTGCGCAACACGCCTTCGGCCAACCAGATCAGAATGGCCGCGGCGAACGAGAAATCGCAGAGCCGGCGCGCCGCCGACGGCATGCCGTCGTCGTCCAACACGCCGAAGGCGCGTGCGCGAATCGTTTGCGACATTCTGCGGAATCCCCCTCGCCCGATCTTTGTATCAGTCCGTCAGGCGATCCGCCAAGGCGCGTGGCCAAAGCGCGCGCGCATGAACTCGATAAAGGCCGCCGTCTTCGGAACCTTGTTGCGCGCCGGCGGATACACGACCCAGATCGGCACGGGTTCGCCCGCGTGCCACTCACCCAGAAGCGGCACGAGTTTGCCTTCGCGCACGAATTCGGCGACCGCAAAATCGCTGAGGCGGATAACGCCGGCGCCGGCGAGGCCCATTTCCAACAGTGCGTGGGCGCTGTTCACGGCGACCGGGCCGGAAACCTCGATCGTTCCTGTCTTGAACGGCCACCGCGCCAATTCCGGCATGCCGGACATCAGGACGCAATCGTGCCCGCGCAGATCCTCGGGCCGCTTGGGTACGCCGTGGCGCGCGAGATACGCCGGCGACGCGCAAACGATCCGGCGCAATTCGGCGATCTTGCGCGCGACCAGGCGTTCATCGGCGACCGATCCGGTGCGCACCGCCACGTCATCCCCGCTTTCGATCAAATCGACGTAGCGGTCAGCGAAATTCAATTCGATCCTCAGATCGGGATGGCGAGCGAGGAACTCCGGCAACGCCGGCATCAATTGGCGATAGCCGAAGGCGTTGCCGGTGTTGATCTTCAACAAGCCTTTCGGTCTCGCGCGGAATCCGGCGATTTCGTTCTCCGCCTCGCGGATGTCGGCGACGATCCGCCGGGCGCGCGCGTAGTAGGCCTCGCCCTCCGGCGTCAACGCCAGGCTGCGCGTCGTCCGGTGCAGCAGCCGGACGCCCAGCCGCGCCTCCAGCCGCGCGATCGCTTTGGAAAGCGCCGAAGGCGTCACCTTCGCGGCCCTTGCGGCCGCCGAGAACCCGCCGCGTTCGACCGCGCCGACGAAGGCGGTCATCTCGTCGATCGCTTCCATGCCCCCTCCATTTGTGCCAATGGCGCACAAATCATAGGCCCGAAGCGGGGATTATCGCCAGCCGGATTCCGGGTCACCTTCCCGCCATCGCAACCCGCGACGAAGGAGACGACGATGTTCGACTATCCCCGGATCCCCTACGATCTGCACCACGCCGAGGCGCGGCGGCTGCGCGCGGAAGCCCAACGCGCGTTCTTCGCACGGCTCGTTGCATTTTTTCGGGATAAAGACGACTGCCCCGATTGCGGCAAGCCGATCGTCATTTCCTGATCGTGATGAGCCAGAACACCGCGAAGCCCGCCGCCAAACCTGCAAGCAGGATCGCGAGTACCGTCGAATACCCGCCGACCGCCCACAGGGCGGCGGCGGCGACCGGGGCGACGGCGCGCGCGACGTTCGACGGCAAGGCCAAAGCGCCGTTGACCGTCGCGTAGCCGCGGGGGCCCAGCAGATCGGGGCCGATGGTACCCTTCACGATGGTCATCAAACCGTTGCCCGTCCCGTAGATCGCGGCGAACGCGATCAGAACCCAGAGGGCCTCCGCTCCGCTCGCCAGGATCGATAGCCCCACGAACAGCGCCCCCATCGCGTAGCGCCCGACGACGCGGGCGTCGATCCGCGCGAACCCCATCAATGTCAGCCGGCCCAGAACCTGGGCGGGCCCGATGATCGCCCAGACCAGGACGATCGCTTCTGGATCGACGCCGCGTTCGCCCAGCAGGCCGATCAGATGGAACGTGACCACGTTGCTCGCGAAATTATAGGCGAAGTAGACGACACCCAATCCCCAGAACGCGGGCTTGCGCGCGGCAGCACCGAGCGGGCTGCCGGTGGCGTTCGCCTCGGCCGCTTCGGCCGCCGCGCCCTTCGCGCGCGTACCCGGCAGCCAATAGCCGTGTATGCCGACGCATACGGTAAGGTTGATCGCGCCCAGCACGATCAACGCCATCCGCCAATCCCACGTTTCGATCAACCAATGCGCCAAGGGTATGAAGGCCGTGCTGGCGAGGCCGCCTAGGAACGTCATCACAAGGATGCCGCGCTTCCAATCCGTGACGTTCGCGGCCACGACCGCGAAGCCGGGATCGTAGAGCGTGCAGGCGAGGACCACGCCCATCGCAGCCCAAACGACGTAGAGCGCCAAAGGCGTTTCGACGAAGGACCATGCGATCAACAGCAGGCCGCCGCCGATCGATCCCAAGGTCATCGGCCAGAATCCACCGTGACGGTCGATCCAGGCGCCGACGAGCGGCGCCGACATCCCGGCCACAAGCAAACCCAAAGTGACGGCGCCATAAAGCTCCGTCTTGGGCCAGCCCAGTTCGCGTTCCATCGGGCCCACCACGACGGCGAACCCATAGAACAACGTCCCCCACGAAATCATCTGGGCCAGGGAGAGCCAGACGACCAACCGCCACTCGCGCATGACGACGGAGCTTCCCTTACACGGCGGCGGAAGGCAACATGCCGACCGCATCGCAGGAGAAATCGAGCATGCCCGACGACCGGACCCCGCGCGCCCGCGAAAAACACGGCTTCGCCACGCGCGCCGTGCATGCCGGCGCCGCGCCCGATCCCACCACCGGCGCGCGCGCGACGCCAATCCACCAGACGACCGCCTATGTATTCGAGGACGCGGATCATGCCGCCTCGCTCTTCAATCTGCAGACGTTCGGCTACATTTACTCGCGTCTGACCAATCCGACCGTCGCCGTCCTCGAGGAACGCCTCGCCAATCTCGAAGGCGGGCGCGGCGCCGTCTGCGCCAGTTCGGGGCACGCCGCCCAGCTCCTGGCCTTCTTCTCGCTTTTGGAACCGGGCGATCGTTTCGTCGCGAGTCGCAACCTTTACGGCGGATCGATCACCCAGTTCATGCACGCCTTCCGGAAATTCGGCTGGGGCGTGGATTTCGCCGATCCGTCCGACCCCGCGAATTTCGAAGCCGCCATCGGCCCGAAGACGAAGGCGATCTTCTGCGAAGTGCTCGCCAATCCGGGCGGCGTGATCGTCGATCTGGAGCCCGTCGCCGCGATCGCGGCCAAGCACAAGATTCCGCTGATCGTCGACAATACGCTGGCCACGCCCTTCCTGTGCCGCCCGTTCGACTGGGGAGCGGATATCGTCGTGCATTCGACGACCAAGTTCCTCTCCGGCCACGGCAACGCGATGGGCGGCGCCGTGATCGAAAGCGGCAGGTTCGATTGGTTCGCAAGCGGCAAGTTCCCCTCGATGACCGAGCCGGACCCCGCCTATCACGGGCTCAAATTCGCCGAGACGTTCGGAGATTTCGGATTTTCGATGAAGACCCGTGCGGTGGGTTTGCGCGATCTGGGACCGACGATGGCGCCGCTCAATGCCTTCCTCACGATCACGGGGATCGAAACTCTGCATTTGCGCATGGCCGCGCATGTCGCCAACGCCCAAGCGGTCGCCGAGTTCCTCGCCGCGCATCCCAAGGTCGCGTGGGTGTCGTATGCGGGCCTCAAATCCAGCCCCTATCACGCGCTCGCGAAAAAATACCTGCCCAAAGGTCCGGGGGCGGTGTTCACCTTCGGCGTGAAGGGCGGCTACGAAGCCGGGGTGAAATTGGTCGAGACTGTCGAATTGTTCAGCCACTTGGCCAATGTGGGGGATACGCGATCGCTGATCATCCACCCTGCGTCGACCACGCATCGGCAGTTGACCGAGGAGCAGCGCGCCAGAGCCGGCGCGGGTCCGGAAGTGATCCGGCTTTCGGTCGGCATCGAAAGCGCCGACGACCTGATCCGCGATCTCGGTGCGGCGTTGGACGCGGCATGAAGCTCAATCTCGGTTGCGGCAACGCCAAACGCGCGGGCTGGATCAATGTCGACCGGTTCGACGGGTGCGCGCCCGATGCGGTCGTCGATCTCGAGCGATTGCCGTGGCCGTGGGCGGACTCGTCCGCGACCGATGTCGCGCTGATCCATACCCTCGAACACTTGGGGGCCACGCCTGCGGGCTATCTGGCTCTGATGGCCGAGCTTTGGCGCGTTTGCGCACCCGATGCGCGGATCGAGATCGTCGTTCCCCATCCGCGATCGGACGCGTTCCTCAACGATCCCACCCATGTGCGCGCGGTCACGCCCGATGGGCTCGCGCTGTTCGACCGCGCGCTCAACCGCCGTTGGGCTGCCGAAGGCGCGGCCAACACACCGCTCGGCCTTCATTTGGGCGTCGATTTCGCGATCGAGAACGTCGACTACCAGCTTGTCGACGCATGGCACAACCGGCTCGCCCGCGGCGAGATCGACCGCGCTCAGGTCGAGGACGCGTTGCGCCATTTCAACAACGTTTGCGGCCAAATCGCGATCGTGCTGCGCGCCAAAAAGCCGGCGCGCTGACTACTCCGCCGGTTGCGGCGTCAGCGCCGGTTTCGGCGCGGCGCGGTCCGACGGCAACGCGAGGCCGAACAGCACGACCAGCGAACCCGCGACTCCCATCGCGACGAACAGCCAATAGAAATCGCCGAAACTGTCCTGCACCCAGCCCGCGACGGGCACAGCCGCGGCGGCGACGCCCAAGGCAAGCACGAACTTTGCGCCGTAGGCCGTGGCCCGCCAATTCGCCGGGGTGAAGTGCGCGAGCATCGCGTTCTCCGACGGCAGCGACGCGATGTTGAGATAGACCGCCGCCATCGCCACCGCGAGAAGCGCCCAGGAATCCAACGCCGCGGCGAGAAAAAGGCACGGCGTCACGACGGCATAGCAGGTCAAATAGACGCGCTTCATCGCGAAGCGGTCCGCCAACCGGCCGCCCACGTACTGGCCCGTCGCCGCGATCAAATAGACGGCCGCGACCATCGTGCCGGTGCCGAGCGTGCCCTCCCCCAACCCGTCGATCCGCTGTTCGAAAAGCTTCGGCAGCACGATCGACATGGTCGAGCCGACGAAACCCACGCACGTCATCGTCACGCTCAACAGGAAGAAGGCGCGCTTCACGTCGCCCTTCGCGGGCTCCGGCATCGGCTTGGCGTCGACGGCGACGTCCTCGACTTTACCTGCGCGCCAGGCCACCCACAGCGCAAGACCGAACAGGACGGCCGACGCACCCGGCACGATAAACGCCGCGCGCCACGAAACCAGATCGGTCAACGCGGCCGCGACCAGCGGCGCGAGCGCAATCCCCACAGCACCGTAGATGCCGTTGACGCCGAGCGCACGGCCGCGATTTTCGGCCATGCGGACAAGCCACGCCATGCCAACCGGGTGATAGATCGACGCGAACAGACCGATCGCGGCAAGACCGAAGGCGATTTCGAGCGGCGTCCGCGCAAGCCCCGTGGCGATGGCGGCCGCCCCGGTGCCGAGGAAGAAAATCGTCATCATGCCGACGGCCGACCAGCGGTCGCCGAGCCATCCCGACGGCAGCGCCGCGGCGCCGAACAGGATTTGGCCCGCGAGCATCAGCGTGATGAGTTCGCCGTAGGTCAGGCCCCAGCTGCGCTCCAACGCGAGCACGACCGTGGGGTAAAGCATCGTGAGCAAATGCGAATAGGCATGACCGGCGTTCGAAAAGAACGCCGCGAATGCGGGCACGCCGGCTGCGGCGGTTCGGTCGGTCATCACGCGAGTTTGCGCCCGACCGTCGCGCTCAATCAAGCCCGGCGGCGGGATGCCAGTAATGCGCGAGCACGGCCGAGCGCACATCCTCGGCCACATACCGACCCCGACGCGGGGGGGCTATGTCCTGCAACAATCCTTCGACGTCGAGCTGCCGCTCGCGTGCGATGTCTTCGAGCGCGCGCCAAAACGCAGGTTCGAGTCGCAACGCGCAGCGCCGCCGGCCGACCGGCAGATATCTCGGCTCGACATGGCCGGGCCGGCGCGGACGGACAAGCTTCAAGCGTTACCCCCCGCCATGGCGCCGAGCATCGACTTGATCCGTTGACGCAATTTCGGATCCTCGATGGCGGCCAAACGCCGGGCGATCTTCGCGGTCTCGTCGTCGATCTTGCGCGCCGCAGGATCGGGCAGCGGCAAGCGGGCGCGCGCGGCCGGGCGGCCCAAACCGTCGAAGAAGGCGCCAACTTGCAAACCCAGCACGGCGGCGAATTGCCAAAGTCGCGAGGCGGAGACGCGATTGACGCCGTTCTCGTATTTCTGGACCTGCTGGAACGTAATGCCGCATGCGTCGGCGAGCTCGGTTTGGGACAAGCCCAACTCGATGCGACGTTTGCGGACATTGCGACCGACTTGGACGTCGACCGGAGTAGTTCTACGCGCGGCAACCCTGTCGACGCGCGATTTCTTGGCCGATTTCTTCGAAGACGCTGGCGACATGGAACCGAACCTCCTGAACGGATGGGAGTTCGTTCTGCGCCTGGGAACTGAGCGCAGCCTTAAGCGGTTTCGGCCTCGATCCACGTCGAATAGTCCGAATTGCCGCCTTCACGCACCGCCAGAGGTAAAACGCACGGCATCTTATAGCTGTGTAGCGTTTTTATCATATCGGTCGCTGCGCCGATATGAGCGGTTCGGGTTTTCACGATCAGCACCGTTTCCCGCGCCGTGTGAACGGCGCCTTCCCAACGGTAGACGCTTTCCATCCCCGGTATCGCGTTGCAGCAAGCAGCCAAGCGCGCCTCGACCAACGCTCGGCCGATCCGCCGCGCCTCGTCTTCCGATCCGCAGACGACGTATAAAATACTGATATTCATGGAGAAAGCCCCTTTCTCTTGGCGCGGGCTCGCGACCCGGCATAAACTCCGCGCCTCAGTTTTGTACGCCAGGAAAATGTCCGCTCAACCCATTCCGTTTCCGGTCCGTCGCGTGTCGGGATTCGACGAGCCACCTGCGCCGCCGCGCGATGGCGACGCCAAGCCGAAGGGCCTGCCGCCCGCCCCGGGCGAGCCGACGGCCCTTCAGCGCGCGTGGCTCGAACGCGGACTGACCCAGCCTGGCGGAAAGTTGCCGCTGTTCTTCGGCGAGGGCAGACGCATCGATCCGCGGACCGTCAAAGCCTGCCTCGAAAAAGGCTGGTGCGAGCCCTGGTATGCCAATCCCCTGAAGCCGGATTGGATCGTCTGCAAGCTCACCGACAAGGGACGCGCCCTGTTCGACGCGGCCTGACGTGGACGTACCCGTCACCTTCGCGGGCAAGGTCGCGCGCTGCTACCTGCCCTTTGCCGCCGGGTATTTTCTCAGTTACGCCTTCCGCGTGGTGAACGGCGCGATCGCGCCCGACATGACGCGCGATCTCGCCCTCGATCCCGCCGCACTCGGCGCCGTGACGAGCGCCTATTTCGCCGCGTTCGCTGCCGCGCAGTTGCCGCTGGGCGTGGCGCTGGATCGCTGGGGACCGCGACGCGTCGAGGCATTCTTGCTTGTGTTCGCGGCCGTCGGCGCACTGGTGTTCGCGACCGCCGAAGGTATCGCGCAACTGGCGGTCGGCCGCGGCCTGATCGGCTTCGGCGTCGCCGCCTGCCTGATCGCGGCGATCAAGGCCAACACGCTTTACTGGCCGATCGGCCGTCTGCCGCTGGCCAACGGTACGCTATTGGGGTTCGGCGGCTTGGGTGCCGCGTCGGCGACACTGCCCGTCGAACTGGCGCTCGCCGCCTTCGGATGGCGCTCCGTGCTCGGCACGATGGCCGCGCTGACGTTGCTTATCGCGGCGACGATCTGGATGGCCGCACCGCGCGCGCGACCGATTTCGACCACCGGCGAGGGGCTGGCCCAGCAGGCGCGCGGCATGGCGCGCGTACTGGTCCATCGCGATTTCTGGCGTGTGGCGCCGCTGACGGCGGTCACACACGCGGTCTACCTCGCCTACCAATCGCTGTGGGCGGGACCATGGATGCGCGACGTCGCGGGCCTCGATCGTTTGGCGGTGGCCGAGGGGCTTTTCCTCGTCACAGCGACGATGGCGGTTGGCTATCCGATCTTCGGCGTCATCGCCGACCGCTTGGCCGCGCGCGGGATCTCGACCAGGCGCGCTTTCGCGGCGTTTGCGGCCTTGTTCCTTGCCGCGCAGGTTTCGATCGCGCTCGGCGTTCCGGTCTCCGCGCATTGGCTCTGGGCGGGGTTCGGCTTCGCAGGGTGCGGCTGTATCCTGGGCTATGCGGTGGCGACGCAAAGTTTCCCCCCCGGCCTCGCCGGACGGGTCAACGCAGCCGTGAACGTCCTCACCTTCGCCCTCGCTTTCGTCACCCAATGGGGCATCGGCTGGGCGCTGGCGGGTTTCGGCGCCGCCCAGGATGTGGGCCATTCGCGCGTGCTGTTCGCGCTGCTGGCGGCGCAGATCCTATGCTGGATCTGGTTGGTGCTGCCGCGCGGCCGCCGACCGGGACTTGCGCCGGGCGGCTAAATCGCGTCAATACTAGTGCTTCCAGCATCCGGATCGTCTCGACATGCTCAAAAAGCAGAAATTCGAATTCGCCATCTTCAACGAGGTCGTTCGCCAAGCGGTCAAGCGCGGCGAGCACCACAAGTTCTTCAAGGACGAGTGGCAGAACCAGCATTTCATCGAAGTCGAGGCCTACACGGAAAAGGACGCGACCGCCCGGATCCGCTCGCGCTACCCCGAGGATCAAGGCTTCGTGATCTTGGCGTGCAAACAAATTCCATGAAGCGCGCCGCGGCGGCGCTGATCGCGGCGTTGCTGCTCGTCGCGTCCGCCGCCGCGCAGGAAGCGCCCTCGCCCCTCGACGATCCCGCCGGTTTCTGGTTGGTCGCCGAACGCGGCCCCCAGGTCAACGAAACCCTCGCCAGCATCCCGATTTTCGGCGCCAATCTTCGTCCGCGCGTGGGCAACCCGCGCGCTGTGTGGGACATCCGCCGCGAAGACGGCGGCTTCACGATCGAAATCCGGCCCCGCGGCTTGACCTTCAAGCCCGCGCGCTACGCCGGCGGCGCGTTCGCGGGCGAAGCGCCCGATCCCGACAATCCGCAAGCCCGGGTGCGGTTGGACGCCCGCATCGCCGACGGTCGGCTGACGGGCAAATTGATCTACGCCGATTTCGAACTGACGCTCGACGGCCGGCCGCCCGAATCTGTCGAGGCGCTCCGCCAGGCCTATGCGATGACCCGCGCGCGGCTCGACGAATTCGAAGGGCCTTACGCGCTGCCCGAGATCGAACGTTTGCGCGCCGAGAATCTGGTCCTGATCGACCGCATCCGTCGCGTCGAGGGCGAGTTGCGCGCGCGCGGCGGCGGCAATGCGGCCCGCGCGCCCGCGCCGTTGGCGGGAGGGGCTGCCATCGCCACGCGCGGATTGGTCGCCGACGCGGTCGCCCAACGCACCACGGAACTGCGCAATGGGCCCGATGCGGTGGCCGAGACGATCCAGGCCCTGCCCGCCGGCGCACCGTTGATCCGCTTGGCGGATGCGGGGCGACCTGGTTGGGCGCTTGTCGCCACCGCCGAGGGCGCCATCGGTTACGTTGCCACGGCGGCGATCGGCGCGCGGCCGACACCCGCCGCAGCGGTCGTACGGAGCGCGCGGGAGATCCAAGTTGCCTTCCCCGCCTGGGACCCCGGCCGGACCGGCCGCCGGATGACCGTGGCCGATCCCGGTTTCGTTAGTTTGGTCGGGCGGGTCCGTGCGGATGCGCCGCTGACCGCTTTGCGCATCGCCGACGCCCAGGTCGTCTTTAACGCGGATGGCAGTTTCACCGCCGTCGTCGAAGTGCCGCGCGAGGGCCGCCGCGTTCGTATCGATGCAAGTTTCACCCAGGGCCCCGGAACAGCGCTCGAATTCGACGTGGCCGTCTCTTCAAGATAATTAAAACAAAGTCTTAGCACCCATTTTGCGCACATCGCGCGAAGTTATGATAGCATTCAGCTATGCCGGTTCTCCCAATCCCGCCACCGCTTGCGGTCACGCAAAGCGTCGTCCATCACCCGCAACCGCAGCCTCAGACCCTGCCGCAAGCCAACGTCGCCGCGCAAACGACCGCGCGCGCGCAGACCGCCAAGGGGCTCAAACAAGGTTCGGCGTCGGGCGGGGCTTCAAACACCCGGAACGGCACCAACACGGCCGAGACGGTGGATTCCGACGCCAACGCCCTGGGGGCCAAATCACGCCGGCGCGGCGGACATAAGCTCGACGTCGAAATCTAACCGCCGAACAACGCGCGTTCGACCCGTAAGGCCAATGCCTCCGGCGTCACCGGCTTGACGATGTAGCCGTTCGCCGCGAGTTCCTTGGCCCGGCGCACCAACTCGTCCGTCGCCGTTGCGGTCAGGAACACGACCGGCAAGCGCGCGAGATGTCGTTCGGGCAGTGCCCGCAAATCGGCCACGAAGCTCATGCCGTCGACAGGCTTCATGCCGATGTCGCAAACGATCAGATTGGGCGCGGGGTCGGCGGCCTTCACATGGGCGAGTGCAGCACCGCCGTCAGGTTCGCTGGCCACACGCGCGAAGCCGAGTTGTTCGAGCATGCGCGAAACCATCGCGCGGACGACGGGCGAGTCGTCCACGACCAGAACGCCCAGCTTGGCGTAGCGCGGGTCGTTCATGTCTGGTCCCCGGCGGCCGCGTTCGGCGCTGCGAGCAACGTCGGTCGCGCTGCGGAGAGACGCGCCCGCAGCGCTTCGATCGCGGCGGGGTTGGAAACGCCAGCCCGCAATTCCGTGTCCGTCCGCGCCGCCGCATCGCCCAACGCGTAGGCCCCAACCGAGTGTGCCGCTCCCTTCAGCGCATGCGCCACCTCGTGCGCCTCGACCAAATCGCCGCGCGTCAACGCCCCTTCGATCGCCGCGATCTGCCGCGCCGCATTGTCGAGGAAAAGATTGACGACTTCGGCCATATCCGCGCGCTGGGCGCCGTAGAGCCGCCGCAAGACTCCCGTGTCGACGTCGAGCGCGGGGCCGTCGCCGCCCGCATCGTCCTCGATCGGCATGTCGGCGGCCGTTCCCAAAGCGCGCGCCAACGCCCCGGCCAACGCCGACAACGTCGCGGGCTTGGCGACGAATTCGTCCATGCCCGCGGCAAGGCAACGCTCCGCCTCCCCCGTCATCGCAGCCGCCGACAGCGCGACGATGGGCGTCCGGCGGCCGGTCCCCTGCTCGGCTTCGCGGACCGCTTGGGTCAGTTCAAAACCATCCATCGCCGGCATGTGGACGTCGGTTAGGATCGCGTCGAAGCCGCCCGCGCGCCACAAATCGAGCGCCTGCTTGCCGTCCGGCGCCGTCTCCGACGCGTACCCCAGGCGTTCGAGCTGGCGTTTAACGACCGCGCGGTTGGTCGCGTTGTCCTCCGCCACCAGAATGCGCGCGCCGGGCGCCGCGGCAGGCAGCGCGGCCAGCGCCGCGCTCGCGTCGCGCCGCGCCGGTCCGAATTCGTTGGCGAGGGCACGCAGCAACGATTCCCGCCGCACCGGCTTGAGCAAATAAGCGTCGAATCCGCGGTCGAGCGCGCGCTTGCGGTGCCCAACCTCGTCATAAGCAGTGGCGAGCACCAAGCGCGTATCGTGCAGATCGGGCGTCCCGCGGATCGCTTCGCCGAGCACGACCCCGTCGACGTCGGGCAGGCGGAAATCGACCAGCGCCGCGTGATAGGGCGCGCCCGCGCGCGCCGCGCGCTCCATTTCGGCGAGCGCGGGCTTGCCCGCCGCTCGCGTTTCGACCTCGGCGCCCGCCGCACGCAAATACATCGCGAACGAATCCCGGATCGACCGGCTGTCGTCGACGACCATCACGCGTTTTCCGGTCAGATCCGGCAGCGGCGGCATCTCCCGGCCCGGCGCCAAAGCCGCGACGAAGGAGAAAACGGACCCTTTTCCCTCCTCGCTTTCCACGTCGATGCGCCCGCCCATCAATTCGACGATGCGCGTCGAAATCGTCAATCCGAGGCCGGTCCCGCCGAAGCGCCGCGTGGTCGAACTGTCGGCCTGGCTGAAGGGCTGGAACAGCCGTGCGAGCGCCGCTTGCGACAGGCCGATCCCGGTGTCGCGCACCGATACGCGGATCGTGCCCGCCGGCGCACCGGCGACCGCCTCCGCGCCGACGAAAACCTCCCCTCGCTCGGTGAACTTGATCGCGTTGCCGACGAGATTGAACAACACCTGGCGCAACCGCACGGGGTCGCCCTTCAACCCGCGCGATATCGCGGGATCGACGAAGGTCGACAGCGCCAAACCCTTGCGCCGGGCTTGGGGCGCCAACGTTTCGGCCACGCCCTCGACGATCGAGACCAGCGAGAGGTCGACGCTTTCAAGATCGAGCTTGCCGGCCTCGATCTTCGAAAAATCGAGGATGTCGTCGATGATCTTGAGCAGCGAGGAAGCGCTGTCGCGGACGACGTCGATCATGGAGCGCTGTTCGCCGTCGAGTTCGGTGTGCTGGAGGAGTTCGAGCATAGCCAGCACGCCGTTCATCGGCGTGCGGATTTCGTGGCTCATCGCGGCGAGGAAGCGGGACTTCGCCTCGTTCGCCGCCTCCGCGCGCTGGCCCATCAGCATCAGGTCGCGCTCGGCGTGCTTGCGTTCGGTGATGTCGACGTAGGTCGAAACGAACCCGCCTTCGGGCATCGGGTTGGAATGCACCTCCAACGTACGGCCGTCGGGCCTCGGCACCTCGAAGGACGTCGCGGGCAGGCCCGCGCGCCAGCTGCGGAAGGCCGCCTGAACGTCGAGCGCCCCCCGAGCCACCATGAACCGCGTCAGCTCGCGCTTGGGGTCTGCGGCCTCCGACACTTCCTTGGGGACCGCGTACAGTTCGAGGAAGCGGCGGTTATAGGCGACGATGTTGAAACCGGCATCGGAAACGACGACGCCTTCGTCCATATTGTCCAAGACAGCGCGCAGCAAGGCGCGTTCGCGCGCGAGCTCGTTGCGCAACCGGGCGATTTCGATTTCGGGATCGACGGCGTCCATCAGCGCCGCTGCGGCGGTGGCACCGTCGGGTTCTTGCAGTCCCCGACCGAACCTTCCCCGCACATTTTGCCGTCGGGCATCAGGGCGCGGCTGACGTCCGTATCGGATTTCAGGTCCTGGAAGCGCAGTCCGGCACCGGTCAGGTTGGTTCCGATCAACTTCGTTCCGAACAACGCCGCACCGCCCAGATTGGCGAAGCGCATATCCGCGCGCGAAAAATCCGCATTGCCCAAATCGGCGCCGGCCAAATTGGCGCCGTTCAGCCGCGCGCCGGTGAAATCGCCGCGCCGCAGATTGGCCCCACGAAGGTCGCGCCCTTCCAGATTGGCGCCTGCACAACGCGCCTCGGGCCCGATTCGGCAGTCGCCCGAGGCCGCGCCCGCCCCTTGCCCACGGGCGTCGGTCCCGCCGCCGATGCAAAGCACCATCGCAGCGGCGACCGTCGCAACCTTCGCATTTCGCATCGCCATTCCCGAAATCGACCGAACCGAGGCCGTCAGTTTCCCGGTTTTGCGGGAAAGGTCAATGCGCTCGCAGCCGCCCATTCGTCCTTCTGTTGACCGACTCGACGGCGAAACTTCATACAGTTGACGAGGGTCGGGACAACCTTAATGCAGAACGATATCGTGATGCGTGCGATGGCGGCCGTGCTCGGGCCGAATGACTCGGTCGTCAAGGACGTCGAGAAAGCCATACGCACCGACGACGGCATGGATTGGCTGATCGCCAAGGCCGGGTTCGACGGTCTGCCGCGGGATGTCCGCATGGAAATCGCGGATATGGCGCGCTGGATGGCAGAGGAATCCAAACGCGGTCAGGATTTGCCCTCCCATCGGCGACGTACCTGAGGGTATCACGCGTTTTCGCATTTTGCGAATGCATGTGTAATCAATTTATCTGTCGGCGCGCTTGTGCGATGGCGTGGAATTTGTCATTCCTCCCGCGTACTCGGATGCCCGCCTTACGATTGTAACCGGAACGACGACATTGGCCGACGGCTCGACGACACAAGCCCCGACGCGCATCGCCTTCGGACCCGAGCACGTCGTCGATTTCGCGCAGCCGTTGGCGGCTTTCGCGCGTCCCTACGCCAGCGCGTACGTGGCCTATCACGTCGAGTTCGGCGACCTGCCGCTGATGGCCTTCGTCTGCGACGAATTGCCGGGGCCGCGGGTTGATTCCGCGCGGCGGGTCCGGACCATCGAACGCGCGGGCATGTTGCGCTTGCTCCATCACGGGCCGCTACAGCTCCCCGGGGCGCGCGATCGCTATGCCTTCGTTTACGAGCGCCCGCAGATGGGGCCGCCGCCACGGCAGTTATGGGGGCATTACCCGATCCAAGTCCTGATCAAGAACTTCCTGCGCCCGGCCATCAGCGCGCTGCAAAGCCTCGCCGATGCGCACGAGGGACACGGATCGATCCGGCCAGGAAATCTGTTCGGTCAGGATAGCCGGTACTCCCTGCTGACGCTGGGGCCCTGCACGCTGTGCCCACCCGGTTACGACCAGCCGGCGGTCTTCGAACCCATCGAACGAGCGATCGCCGACCCGATCTCCAAGGGCCCGGTCGCCCCGGCCGACGATATGTTCTCGCTCGGCGTCACGTTCTACTGCCTCGCCTCGGGCCGCATGCCCGGCGAGGGCATCGATCCCGAACTGTTCACGCGGCGGCGCCTGGAGTTCGGGTCGATCGCGAGCATGATCGACATGGGTGCCATGCCGATCGAGGTGAAGGACGCCGTCGAAGGTCTGCTCCAAGACGACGTCAAGCGCCGCTGGAACATCCAGACCCTGACCGAATGGTGCATGGGCCGGAAGCCGGAAGTCAAACTCGTCCGCAATTTCGGCAAACCCAGCCGGACGATCCGCATCGGTTCGGTCGTCTGCCATGGTCCGCGCGAGGCGGCGTTCGCCCTGCACGCCAACCAGGCCGACGGCATCGCGATCGTCCGTTCGGGCGAACTCGACAAATGGCTCGTCGAACTCGACCCCAAGCGTGCCGCGGCGACCGCCGGCAAGGACCTCGCGCAAGCCGCGGTCGCGATTTCCCAGGGCGACGTTCCGTCGCCGGCGAAAGAGGACGAACACATCGCGCTGTCCAAGGCGATCTTGCGCTGCGATCCCGCCGGACCGATCCGCTACAAATCGCTGTCGTTCTACCCCTCGGGCGCGGGCGCGTTGCTGCGCCAGATCGCCAACGAACCGCGCCGACGCGAGGAGTTCGCCGAGGTGTTGCGCGGCAAGCTCGTCGCCAATTGGATGCGCACGGCGGGCGAGTTCGGGCTTGTCGACATGGCGGCCAAGCGGTTGGAGGAGATCGAGCGCAGCTACGAACGGTCGGGCGACAATCTCGAGGCCGCGCTCTACAAGCTCAATCCCGACGCGCCGTGCCTGTCGCCGTTGGTCGACGGCAAATGGACGCTCTCGCATTTGGAACTGGTCAAGCCGATCGAAACGGCATGCGAGGATCCGGATCGGCCGCGCCTCGATCGCCACATCGTCGGCTTCCTCGGCGCGAAGGCCGAGATCCCGGACGACGTCTTGGCCCCTTGGTACGATCTGGCCAAGACCGACGTGCGCAGCGCGCCGAAGGTCCTGCAGGTATCCAACCGCTTGCAGATCGAAGCAGGCGCCGAGGCCTTGCCCAAGCTCGCGCGCATCTGTCTGCGCAACGCCGAGGCGTTGATCGAGGAGATCAACCATCCCAAGACGCGGGAAATGCTTCGCGCCAAGGCGCTCGATCACGCGAAGTCCGGGTCGATCACCCAGATGTTCGACGTCGTGATGGACGAGGATGTGATCGCCAAGGACAAGCGGGAATTCGCCGAGGCGAAGAAGGAGTACGAATCGATCGGCATCGCGCTCGCCAACCGCGACGGGTTGCTGATCCTCGCGCGGTTGATGGGTCGCGAACGCGGTGCGGTGATCGCCTACGTCGCGCTCAGTCTCGCGAGTTCGGTGGGATTCCTCGGGATGCTGTTCACCATGCTGGGTTTCGGACGATGAACGAAGGAACGGCCAAACCCGGCGGCAAGCTCGGCTTCGCGATGGCGCTTGTCATCTTCTGTGCGGTCTGCGCGGTCGTTGCATGGCTGCGCCCCATCCTGCTGGTCTACATCGCCGGCATGACGCTGCCGCTTGCGATCATCCACGCGTTCGAAACCGCCCGCCCACGCCTGATGTCGGCGTGTTGCGCGACGATGGTCGCGGCACTTTGTGCGCCGGTCGTGCTTGCGGGCGTGCTGCACTCGGATCGCGACGTGCATCTTGAAGTCGTGGCCTGGGCCGTCCCGCTCGGCGGCCTTGCAGCGGCTGCCGCCGTCGCGGCCGTACTTCCTTGGCTGTTCGGTCGCACGCACGTCGCGGATCAGCGGAGCAAGCTGGACCGCATGTCGGCGCGCGCCGACGAACTGCGCGAGGTTTGGGGCGACCGCTTGGATCGCCCGAACACGCCATAAGGGCCCGACGCCGCCGCGTGCGCGGCGTCACAGTTGGGCGAAGCCTCCGTCAACCGCGATCTCCGCGCCCAGCATATAGCTCGACCGATCGCTCGCGAGAAACAACGCCGCTTGCGCGACATCATCGGCGTGGCCGAAGCGTCGCACCGGAATTGCGGACTCAAGACGCGAGGCGAACGCCTGGAGTTGCGCTTCGGACATTCCGGTCTTGCCGTAGATCGGTGTCGCGATGGAGCCCGGGCTCACCGCGTTGACGCGAATCTTCCTGTCGAGCAGTTCCGCCGACATCGTCCGAGCGAAGGACCTTACGGCGGCCTTGGAGGCCGAGAGCGCCGCCAGACCGGCGGTGCCCACATCCGCAAGCCAGGAGGTGTTGAGAATGATCGATCCACCCTGCTTCATGTGCGGAAGACAGGACTGAACCGTGAAGAAAACGCCCTTCACGTTCACGTCCATGATGTCGTCGAAAGTCTTCGCCTCGGTTTCTCCGAGCGGTGTGGCGTAGGCCACCCCGGCGTTCGCGAAGAGAATGTCCAGTTTGCCGAATTTCTCATCGAGCGTTTTCGCCATAGCTTCGAGATCGGCCGGGATGCGCACATCCGCCTTTATCGCCAAAGCGGAATTTCCAAGTGTCTCGGCGGCGATGGCGAGCCGGTTCGAGTCGACCCCGGTGATCGCCACCCTCGCGCCATGGGCGAGGAAGAGTTGCGCGGTCGAGTAACCGATCCCCGTCGTGCCGCCCGTGACGAGTGCCGTCTTTCCTAGAATGTCCATGTCCCCGGACTCCCTTTCTCGGTCGAGAGTGCTCGACGGCGCCCGGACTGACGAACGATCAATTTGACGGTTCCACAATAGAAAAACTATCCTGGCCGGATGCGAGAACTCGCCCATTTGAAGGGTATCCAGGCGTTCGAGGCGGCGGCCCGTCGATTGAGTTTCGTCGCCGCCGCACGCGAACTGAATGTTACGCCCGCGGCCGTGGCCCAACTCGTCCGCGCGCTGGAAAGTTGGCTCGGCGGCGCATTGTTCACACGCAGCCGATCCGGCGTGTCCCGGCTGACGCTGACCAAGGCGGGGCATGCCGCCCTCCAATCCCTGACTCGCGGTCTCGACGAAATCGACGCGGCCATGCGCAAAGCCAAAGCGGAGGTCCGACCGCAGGGCTTGACCATCACGGCATCGGCCGCGCTTGCCACGCGTTGGCTTGTCCCGCATTTGGATCGGTTCTCCGTCCGCCATCCGGATGTCGAGATCCGGTTGGACGTGACCGATCGGGTCGTGGACCTCGAACGCCATGAAGCGGACATCGGCATCCGCTGCGGCCTCGGCCAGTGGCGCGGCGCCGACACCTTCAAACTGATGGACGAAGAGATCGTCGCTGTCTGCAGTCCCACACTTTGCGCCGCCGGCGGGAATCCCGCACAGCGCCACGATCGGCCGAACGATCCGCTTTGGATTTTGAAGCAGGTTCCCATCGTGGATACCTCGCCGACGCACTCGGCCGTATTTCCATCATGGCCGGAGTGGCTTGCGGCGGCGGGACATGCGGGCAAATTCTCGGCGGCTGGCCTGCAGATAAACGCAACGGCCGCCGTCATCCAGTCGGCGCTCACTGGTCAGGGCGTTGCACTCGTCCGCTTCGCGCTGGTCGCCCATGATCTTGAAGCCGGCCGATTGATCCGCTGCCTCGACGGTCACAGCACGCCCTTCGCATGGTCGTATTACGGGGCGGTTTCGAACAAGGCCCGCGATCTGCCGCAAGTTCGTAGCTTCGTCGCTTGGCTGAAGCAGAATTGGGCGGAAGAGTATCGCGAACGAAAGCTTGGCGCCCGAACCCGCACGGCGCCATTGGAGAAGCGTCCCCGGTCGAACGCCCCATACGCCCCTGTTCCCCGCCGCGCCTAGTTTTTGGGCGTATGGACGCCGATGCGGTTGCCTTCGCTGTCCTCGAACTCAGCGACGAAGCCGAATTCCCCGACGTCCTTCTTCGGATAGAGAACTTTGCCGCCATGGGCGACAGCGCGGGATAACACCGCGTCGATGTCCGGTACGCCGAAATAGAGGACCGGGCCGGTCTTGGCGGGGACGTAGACATCGCCCTTTGCCAAAGCACCGGTCGCCCCCGGCGCGCCGGGGCCGAAGGCGAACAGCGCCATCTCGTAACCGTCGATCTCTCGCCGCTCCAGATCGGTCTCGAACACCGCCTCGTAAAAGCGGACCGCGCGCGCCATGTCGGCGACGGGAATCTCGAAGTACACGACGGGGTTCGCCATCGTCATGCGTTTGACCTCCGCAAGGGCGCCGGACGAGAGGACGCCCGCGACCAACGCCGATACAATCATAAGCCTTGCAAAATATCCCATGATCGCGCCCGCGCGGCTAGGTCCCGCAAAAAGTCGCTTCGACGACTTCATGGGCAGCCGGCGGCGCCGCATAGATCACGAAAGCAGGCCTCCGTTCAAAGGGCGCACGCAAAACCTCGAGCAGCTGGTCGAAAGGTGCCAAGTTCCCTTCATAAGCCGCCGCCAGGGCGGCCTCAACCCGGTGGTTGCGCGGGATATAGACCGGGTTCGCCGCCGCCATCGCCTCGGCCGACGTCGCCCCCCGCGCGCGCCGCGCGGCCCATGCGTCCCGCCAGTCGCCGAGCGCTTCGCAGTCGACGCCATCCGCCAAGTCGCGGAACGTATTGGTGAAATCGAGATGCCGGTCGGCCATACGCTCGAGAAGGTCGGCAACGAGCGCCCGATCGCCGTCCTCGGCTCCCGCGAGCCCGAGCTTCGCCCGCATCCCAGCGAGATACGCCGCGTCGAACTGCGCCGGGAAGGCATCGATCGCGGTTTGCGCCGCGGCGATCGCAGCCGGCTCCTCCGCCCCGAGCAGCGGGAGCAAGGCGGTCGCGAAGCGCGCGAGATTCCATTGCGCGATGCGCGGCTGATTGGCGTAGGCGTAACGGCCGCCGTGATCGATGGAACTGAAGACGGTGCCGGGATGATAGACGTCCATGAAGGCGCACGGGCCATAGTCGATCGTCTCGCCCGAAATCGACATGTTGTCGGTGTTCATCACGCCGTGGATGAAGCCGACGCACTGCCACTTCGCGATCAGCGCCGCCGTCCGCGCGATGACGGTTTCGAGCAAGCGCGCGTATCTCTCCGGCCCTTCAGCCAGCGCGGGGTAAAAGCGCGCGAGGCAGTAATCGGCGAGGATGCGGACCGCTTCGTCGTCGTCGCGCGCTGCGAAATGCTCGAACGTCCCGACGCGGACATGCCCCAAAGCCACGCGCGCGAGCACCGCGCCGGGCAACGGCCCTTCCTGGCGCAGCACGCTTTCCCCCGTCGTCACGGCGGCGAGAACGCGCGTGGTCGGGATGCCGAGCGCGTGCATCCCCTCGCCGATCAAAAACTCGCGCAAGACCGGCCCCAACGCCGCACGACCGTCACCGCCGCGCGAAAACGGCGTACGGCCCGAGCCCTTCAGGTGGATGTCGTAGCGTCGGCCATCGGGAACGACGGTCTCGCCCAACAGGATCGCGCGCCCGTCGCCGAGTTGGCCCGACCAATGCCCGAATTGATGGCCCGAATAGGCCATGGCGAGCGGTTCCGCCCCCGGGGGCAATGCGTTGCCTGCGATCGCGGCCACACCGTCGTCGCCCGCGAGCCAGTCGGGATCGATACCCAGATCGCGCGCCAGCGCCACGTTGACACGCACGCCCTTGGGTGCGGCGACCGGCGTTGGCGCCAACGCCGCGAAAAAACGGGCGGGCAATCGGATATAGGAATTGTCGAAGCGGATCGGCGTGGGCATGTCCCTTCCCTACGCCCAACCGCCGGACGGAACAACCGCAAGAAGATTAGGGTCGGCGCGCCGGATCCTCGGCCGGACCGATGCGCCCGATCCCCGGCAGTTTGAGACCCAGCCCCAGCGGATCGACGCCGAAAGTCAAGCCGGCGACGTTCACTTCGATCCCTTCTTCGGCGGCGACGACGATGCCCAACACCCCCCAGAGAGATACCTGAAACCCCGTCCCGCTCGCGGCCGGGCCGGCGATGCGCGCGTCGCCGAGGTAATCCTTGCCGATCGCGGTCGGCGGCAAATCGAGCCGCATTTCGGGTACCGCGCGCGCGACGCTGGCCGTGAACGTGTTGGAATTCGGCCCGGGCCACAGCCCGTAGTCGCGCCGATAGGGATAGGCTTCCGCCGCCGCAACGGCGCGGCGGATCGCATCTTGCGTGCCTGTCCCCTCCAAATGGACGTAAAGCTCGGGCTCGGCGCCGAACCAGCGCCGGTCGGGCGCGCCCGTCGTCACGACGAGCCCGTCCCCGCCCCAGCGCGAACGCCAGCCGATGATCTCGTAGGTCGTCCAATTCGGCGCGTGTTCGGGCTTGACGGCGACCCACGTGTGCACGCCGAAAGCGCCCCGCCAGCCCAAGGCGCGCGCGCCGTAGACGCGGATCATCGCCTGGGGATTGGCGGCGGGATCGGGGGCAAGGCCCATCGCTTCGCGGCTGGCGGTCCGCCAATCGGCGCCGACCGAGGTGCGGGACAGCGCCGCAAGCGCGGGCCCTGCCAACAGCACCGCCAAGCCGAGGCTCAGATATCGGAACGCGCGGCGCGCGGCCATTGCTCAGCCCTTCAGCGCCGCCGCCAAGGCCGGATCGAGCCCCACGCTTTCGCGCCCCGAAGGCGCCGAGTAGCTGCCGATGCGCGGCTTGGCGGGCGCGACGCGCACCAGCGCTTCGAGCATCGGCACGCCGGTCGTGATGCCGTCGAACATCGGCACTGCCACGCGCGGCTGCAGCTTCTTCGGCACGCCCGCCATCACCGCACCGGTCAGCACGATCGCCTCGGCGCCGTCCTTGGCGATCAGATCTTCGCAAGTGGCAACGATCAGATTCTCGACTTCACTTTGGTCGCCCGGCGCGTAGGGGGCCGAATTGTCGATCGCCCGCCAGCCCGCGACCTTGCCCGCAAGGCCCGTCGCATCGACCACGTCGCGATAAAGCCCCAATACGCGCGACCCGAAAACGATCAGGCCCACGCGCCCCGCGGTCAGGCATGCGACGTGCAGCGCCGCCTCGGTCATGCCCAGCACCGGCACGTTCAGCATTTCGCGCAGCGCGCGCGCGCCCGTGTCGTAGGACACCGCGATCAGCACGCCGTCCTTGCCGGGGGCGTGCGCCGCGGCCAACGCGACGGCCGAATGCTCGGCGATCGCATTCTCGGTGCGCGAGGCGATCACGCGCGCGCCGAACGTTCCCGTCACCGCTTCGATCGACGTACCCGGCCCCGCGCACGCTTCGGCCGCCGCGCGGACCTTGGAGGTGACGAAGTCGGAGGTATTGGCGTTGATCAGCAACAACCGCATGGGATCACCGTTCGGGAGGAAGGACGTCGCACCCTGCCCCGAGAGCGGCCTTGCGATCAAGCGGACAAGCGCGCTTCGATCGCGGCGCGCGAGGGCATGGCAGTCTGGGCCCCCGCAGCCTCGCATGCGAGCGACCCTGCCGTGCAGGCGAAGGCGAGCGCCGTGCGCGTATCGGCCCCGGCATCCAGAGCGGCCGCGAACGCGCCGCAGAACGTGTCCCCGGCACCGGTCGTATCGACGACACGTACCGCCGGTGCCGCGACCCGAACGATCCGCGTGCCGTCCGCGTGAAGCGCGCCGTCGGCGCCAAGCGTCGACACGACGGCGCACCCATAGGCGCGCGAGATCGCCTCCGCCGACGAGTGGGGCATGCCGCCGATATCGGCGATCTCATGGGAATTCGCGATGACGGTGCCCGCCAGGCGCAAAAAAGCCGCCGGACATCCGGACGACGGCGCCGCATTCAGGATCGCATGGACCCCCCGGGCGCGCGCCCAATCGAGGGCGGCGTGGGTTTCGGCATCCGGTACTTCGCGCTGAAGCAGAAGACAGCTGGGTTTCGCGGACAGGCGGTCGAGATCGACCGCACGCGCATGGCCGTTCGCCCCGGCGGCGACGACGATTTGGTTGCGCCCCGCCGCGTCGACCGCGATGAAGGCGGCACCCGTGGGTGCTGCGACCCGGCGCACCCCCGAAAGATCGACCCCGTTCGCGCGCAGATTGGCGAGTGCCGGTTCCGCAAAGGCGTCCGCGCCGAGCGCGCCGACCAATGCGACCGCAGCCCCCGCCTTGCGCGCGGCAAGCGCTTGATTGGCGCCTTTACCTCCGGGCAACAGCGCGTACTCGCCGCCCGTCACCGTCTCGCCCTCCGACGGCAGGCGACGGACGCGCGTGACGAAATCGACGTTGATGGAGCCGAAAACGACGATCATCGCGCCAGCATGCCCCGGCGCCCGCGCAGGCGGCAACCCCGGCGCCCGAAGGTCCGCTTGTGCGCCGGGGCCGGCGGGCGCTACGCTTCGTGCCGGGAGGCAATGCATGACCAACGGCGAGTTCTATCGGCGCGACCGCGCCTGGCATCCGCGCGCGCACTCGGTCGCCTACAAGTCGACGGCGTTGCGATCCCCCCGCCGCGCGTTGCTGTCTTTGCCTGATTCCCCCGCCGATCTTCATGGCCCGGTTTTCGGCCATGGCGACCTGGATCCGCTTGACCACGACCTGATCCGGAATTTCGGTACCGGTGGCGAAGCGCTGGGCGAACGGATCGTCGTGCATGGCCGCGTCGTCGATCAGAACGGCCACGGCGTTCCCCATTCGCTGATCGAGATCTGGCAGGCCAATGCCGGCGGCCGGTACCGGCATGTCCGCGACTCCTATGCGGCGCCACTCGATCCCAATTTCGGCGGCTGCGGACGCGTGATGACCGACGCCGAGGGCCGCTACGCCTTCCGGACAATCAAACCCGGTCCCTATCCTTTCCGCAACAACGGCTCGGACTGGCGACCGGCGCATATCCATTTGTCGCTGTTCGGCCGGGCCTTCGCCCAGCGCATGATCACGCAATTCTACTTCGAAGGCGATCCGCTGATCCCGAAATGCGCGATCGTCAACACGCTCGCCGATCCTGCCGCCGTCGAATCGCTGATCGCCAAGCTCGATCTCGAAAACCAAGGGCCATTCGATCATCTGACCTATCGCTTCGACATCGTGTTGCGCGGCCGCCGCGCGACATTCTTCGAGGGACGCTGACATGCCCGTCGAACCGCTTCGCGAAACCCCATCGCAGACCGCCGGGCCTTACGTGCATATCGGCGCCTATCCATCCGCCGCGGGTCTGCCCGTTCGCACCCAGACCATGCCCAACGTCGCCTTCGGTCCCGGGGCCAAAGGAGCGCGGATCCGCATCGAAGGGATCGTGCGCGACGGCGCTGGCAGCCCGATCACCGATGCGATGCTCGAATTGTGGCAGGCCGACGCCGACGGCAAGTTCCCGGGCACCGACGCGGCGGGCTTCGGTCGGTCGATCACGGATTTCGCGACCGGCGAGTACTGGTTCGAAACCGTGAAGCCGGGTGCCGCGCGGCCCGGCGAGGCGCCGTTCGTCACGCTGCTGATCTTCGCGCGCGGCATCAATATCCATCTTCGCACGCGGATGTATTTCGACGACGAACCGGCCGCGAACGCCGCGGATCCGGGCTTGAAAGCCGTGGGCGATCCAAAACTGCAAGCGACGCTGATCGGCCGAAAGACCGCGCGCGACGGCCAAACCGTCTACCGGTTCGACATTTCCCTTCAAGGCGACGCCGAGACGGTGTTCTTCGATTAGACGGGTTCGACGCGAACCGCGCAGTTCTTGAATTCCGGAATCTTCGCGACGGGATCGAGTGCCGGGTTGGTCAAAAGATTGGCGGCCGCCTCGGCATACGCAAAAGGCACAAAGACCGCGCCCGGCGGGACGGCGTCGTCCGCGCGCGCGGCAAGCTCGATCGTTCCGCGTCGCGTGGTCAGACGCACGCGCGCGCCCGCCGCGATGCCCAAACGCGCGAGTTCGGAGCGCGCGAGCGAAGCACTCGGCCCCGGTTCGATCGCGTCGAGTTTGGCGGCGCGGCGCGTCATGGCGCCCGTATGCCAATGTTCCAGTTGCCGTCCGGTGATCAGCACCAGCGGAAACGCCACGTCGGTGGGTTCGGCGGGGTCCGATAGCCGCGCTGGCACCAAGCGGCCCTTGCCGCTTGCGGTGGGAAAGCGGTCGCCGAAGACGATGGGCTGTCCCGGTGAATCGGGCGCCGCGCAGGGATAGGTCACCGTACCCTCGCGGTCCAGCCGCGCCCAATCGATGTTGGCCAGGGAGTCCATCGCCAGCGTCATCTCGGCGAACACGTCGCGCGGATGGGCGTAGCGCCAGTCCAGACCGAGCCGCTTGGCAAGTTCGGTCACGATCCACCAATCGGGCTTGGCGGCACCCGGCGGGTCCAACGCCGCGCGGCCCATCTGGATTTGACGGTTCGTGTTGGTGACGGTTCCGTCCTTCTCCGGCCAGGCCGCCGCCGGCAGGACGACATCGGCGTGCCAAGCCGTCTCGGTCAAGAAGATGTCCTGCACCACCAGATGCTCGAGCGCCGCGAGCGCATCGCGCGCGTGGGCTGCGTCTGGGTCCGACATCGCCGGGTTCTCGCCCAGGATGTACATGCCCTTGACGCTGCCCGCGATGCTCGCGCGTACGATTTCGACGACGGTCACACCGGGTCGGGAATCAAGCGGACGTCCCCACAACTTCTCCAACCGTTCGCGCGCGGCCGCATCGCCAACGGGATGATAGTCCGGCAGCATCATCGGAATGAGGCCCGCGTCCGACGCGCCCTGGACGTTGTTCTGGCCGCGCAGCGGGTGCAGCCCTGCCCCCGGCCGGCCGATCTGGCCGGTCAGCAAGGCGAGCGCCACCAAACAGCGCGCATTGTCCGTCCCGTGGGCATGCTGGGAAACCCCCATGCCCCAGAAGATCAGAGCGGACTTGGCGTTCGCGTAGGTTCGCGCCACTTCGCGCAAGGTGTCCGCGTCGATTCCGCAAATCGGGGCCATCGCTTCGGGCGTCATGCCGGCCACCTCCTCGGCGAAGCGCGCGAAATCCTCCACACGCGCGGCGACGAAATCGCGGTCGTAAAGCCCCTCGGCGACGATGGTATGCAGCATCGCACCCAACATCGCGACGTCGCGCCCCGGCTTGAAGGCAAGCATCCGCCACGCATGACGCTTCAACGCCATACCGCGCGGATCCATGACGATCAATTTCGCGCCGCGTTTGGCGGCCTGCTTGAAGAACGTCGCGGCGACCGGATGGTTTTCGGTCGGGTTCGCGCCGATCACGACGATGACGTCGGCGTCGCGCACGGCCGTGAATGGCGCCGTCACAGCGCCCGACCCGATGCCCTCGAACAACGCGGCCACCGAGGACGAATGGCAAAGGCGCGTGCAATGATCGACGTTGTTGGTCCCGAACCCGGTGCGGATCAGTTTCTGGAAAAGGTAGGCTTCTTCGTTCGAGCACTTCGCCGATCCGAACCCGGCGAGCGCTTGGCCGCCATGGGCATCGCGCAATCGCCTGAATCCCTCCGCCGCGCGGTCGAGCGCTTCGTCCCACCCTGCCTCGCGGAAATGCGTCCAAGGATTTGCAGGGTCGAGTTCGGCTTCGGCGTTCTTCGGCGCGTCCTCGCGCCGGATCAAGGGAACGGTCAACCGATGCGGATGCGCGACATAATCGAACCCGAACCGGCCCTTGACGCAGAGGCGGCTTTCGTTGGCCGGGCCGGGCAGCCCCTTCACCTCGACGATGCGGCCCGCCGCCACGCCGAACTCGACGCGACAACCCACGCCGCAATATGGGCAAACGCTTGCGACCTTGCGCGCGGGCTCGGGCGTCGCACAAGCGCGGTCGTCGAGCCGTGTGGCGGGCATCAGCGCGCCCGTCGGGCAGGCCTGAACGCACTCGCCGCACGCCACGCAGGTGCTAGCCCCCATCGGGTCGCCGAAGTCGAATACGATCGAAGCGCGATGTCCCCGCCCGGCCATCCCGATCACGTCGTTCACCTGCACTTCGCGGCACGCACGAACGCACAGATTGCAATTGATGCAGGCGTCGAGATTGACGCGCATGGCGGGATGGCTCGAATCCTCGGGCGGCGCTTCGCGAGCCGGATAGCGGGAAGCCCGCGCGCCGACCACTTCGGCGAAAAACCACAGCCGCGAATTCGGATCGTGCGCGGTTTCGCGCGCGGGCTGATCGGCGAGAAGCAGTTCGATGACGCCTTTGCGCGCGGCTTGGGCGCGCGCACCCGCGCTGGAAACCTTCATGCCCGGCGTGGGCTTGCGCACACACGACGCGGCCAAAGCGCGCTCGCCCTCGATTTCAACCACGCAAGCCCGGCAATTCCCATCCGGCCGATACCCTGGCGTTTCGGCGTGGCACAAATGCGGCAATGTCGTGCCCAATCTCTTGGCGGCGGACCAAATCGTTTCCCCGTCGCGGATTTCGACCGTTCGGCCGTCCAGTTCAAACGTGCCGGTCATCGCAAGACCTCGGGGAAATGGCGCAACAGCGCGCGAACCGGATTGCCGGCCGCCTGCCCCAGCCCGCAGATCGACGCATCCGCCATCGTGCGGATCAATTCGTCCAGCAAGCCGGTGTCCCAGTCCGGCCGCGCCATCAATGCCGCTGCCTTTTCGGTGCCGACGCGGCAAGGCGTGCATTGGCCGCAGGATTCGTCCTCGAAGAAGCGCATCAGATTGAGCGCCGCAGCGCGCAGATCGTCTTGGTCCGACAGTACGATCACCGCATGCGAGCCGACAAAGCAGCCATACGGTTCCAGCGCGCCGAATTCGAGCGGCAGATCGGCAAGCGCGGCGGGCAGAATTCCCCCCGACGCCCCGCCCGGCAGATAAGCGCGAAACGCATGCCCCGGCGCCATCCCGCCGCCATATGCGTCGATCAACTCGCGCGCCGTGATCCCGGCGGGGGCGAGCTTCACGCCCGGTTCTCGCACCCGCCCCGACAGCGAAAAGCTGCGAACGCCCTTCGCACCGCGCCGGCCTTGATCCGCGAACCATGCGGGTCCGCGTTCGACGATGTCGCGAACCCAGCACAGCGTCTCGACGTTGTTGACCAACGTGGGCCGGCCGAACAGCCCGACTTGCGCGACGTAAGGCGGGCGGTTGCGCGGCAAGCCACGCTTGCCTTCGATCGATTCGATCAATGCGCTTTCCTCGCCGCAAATGTAGGCTCCGGCGCCGCGCCGCAGATGCACGCGCACTCCGCCCGAAAGCCCGGCCGCTTCGAGCGCGGCGATCTCGCGGATCAGGGTTTGGCGGATGGCGGGGTATTCGTCGCGCAGATAGATATAAACAGCCTCCACCCCCACCAGCGTCGCGGCGATCAACGCACCCTCCAAAAACCGATGCGGGTCGCGTTCCAGATAATGGCGGTCCTTGAAAGTGCCCGGTTCGCCCTCGTCGGCGTTCACGACCATCAGGCGCGGCCCCGGTTGTGCCGCGACAAGTCGCCATTTGCGGGCCGTCGGAAAACCGGCACCGCCCAAACCGCGCAATCCGGCCGTATCCAGCGCGGCAGTGACGGCGTCCAAGGTCAATTGCCCCGCGCGGCATGCCGCCAAGGTGCGATAGCCCCCCGCCGCGCGATAAGCGGCAAGATCCGGATGGCTGACGGGAACAGGCTCGGGCGACGGCGCGGCCAAAGCGCGGCGCACGGCGTCGAGCGACGCGGGCGCGATCTGGCGATGGCCGACCGCAACCGCCGGGGCCTTGTCGCACGCACCCATGCACGGCGCACGGACGATCTTGGCACCCGTCAGGTCGGCGTTGGTCAGTGCCGCATGAAGGCGTGCAGCGCCCATCATCGCGCAGGTCAGGGAGTCGCAGACGCGCACCACGGTCGAGGGCGCCGGCGCGGGACCGTCCACCACCTCGAAATGCGCATAGAACGTCGCAACCTCGTAGACCTCCGCCAGCGAAAGCCGCATCGCCTCGGCCAAGGCGGCAAGCAACGCCGTCGGCAGGCAGCCTTTCGCGTCTTGGATC
>JADCGK010000224.1 GCA_020249045.1 Azospirillum sp.
GAGAGGGAGACCATGATCGGAGAAGGTCGCTCCATCGTGCACGCTCGCCGTCGTTCGAGCCGATCGCCCTCGCAAAAGTCGCTGGAGATCGAGGTGTAACTCCCTAAAGGGCAACTCGATTGCCGGCCTCACATTGAGTCAGCGTGCCTCCAGCGAGTCGATCAATCGAAGGGCCTCGGGGAAATCGAAGGCGTTGACGGCGGCTGAGATCTTTCGAAAGCCATCGTCACCGAAGCGCGACCTAAGCGCGACAGCGACGTCCGAAAGCATGTCTTTCACCCGAATGTCGCCAGACGTCAGCAACTGCTTGAACTTGCCGGTATCGACACGTCCCACATCCTGCAAGCCCCCGCTAAACGTCTCATCCGCGCCGATATGAGCGGCTAGCGCCTGTGCAAACCGCCGTTCTGCCGAAAGAAACTGCTCAGCAAGGTCTGGCTTTGCGGCATGGGCATCGCCGCGACGTATCGCATCCTCCAGCCTTACCAAAACGCTGGCGCACTCCCGCGCCCCCAGCGCCATAAAGCCGGGCTTCTTCGCATGGAGCGCCTTAGCGATCCAGTTCCAGTCTTCGGCGGCCACTCGCCTGATGAACTCGTCGAGAAACTTATCATTGTCCGCAAGAAAGACCTTCGCGACACGAATGAACGAGTCTCCGTCGACGAAGTCCAGAGCGATCCGCGACCGGTCGAACACGACCAAATCTCCGGTCGCAACCTCCGGATCGATGCCGTCAAGCGGGCTGGCGCCGACCACAACCGAGGTGGACGAAACGGCTGGGCCCGTCCACTTCGCAACCGTTGCACCAAGAACGTCGGGCGCCAGCGGCTTGGTCACGAAGTCGACCATCCCCGCCTCCATACAACGCCGTCGGTCCTCGTCGAAGGCATTGGCGGTCATCGCGACGATGGGGATGGTCTTGCCGCGCGGATCGCCCAAAATCTCACGCGTCGCCGAAAGTCCGTCCAACTCCGGCATTTGCATATCCATGAGGACGAGCTGCGGCGCGAGCGCCAGCGCCTTCTCGACCGCTTCGCGTCCGTTCACGGCCGTTATTACCTCGACCCCCATCGAACGGAGAACTTCCCCGGCGAGATCACGATTGAGTTCGTTGTCCTCTGCGACAAGAACCCGCGTTCCGGCCGGCACGGCGAGCCTTTGCTGCGGAGCACTCGCCGTGGGACGTCGGAACTCCGACGCGCGCCGGCAGATGATCCGGATGGTGAAGTCGCTGCCACATCCGACGGTGCTCCGAACTTCGACGTCGCCCCCCATCATCCTCGCGAGCCGACGGCTGATCGAAAGTCCCAGTCCACTACCACCGAAGCGCCGAGACGTTGATGTCTCGGCCTGTTCGAACGGTGAGAAGAGACGCTCAAACGACCCCGACGGAATCCCGACGCCGCTGTCCGAAACCTTCGTTTCGATCGCCATCGTGTCGGCGTCAACCGGACGAGCGCTCGAAGAAACGCTTACATAGCCGTGTTCGGTGAACTTGACCGCATTTCCAATGACATTGAAGAGAATCTGCCTGAAGCGCAGATCATCGCCATAAACCCAGAGATCGTCGAGCGATCGGTCGGTTTCGAGGGAAAGTCGGAGTCCCTTCTCCTCGGCACGCTCCTTGAGAACGTCGACAACCGCGCGCAACGTCTCGTGAGCCGAGAAGGGTTGACGTTCGAGTTTCAACATACCCGCCTCGATTTTCGACGAATCGAGGATGTCGTTGATGAGAGACAGGAGATGCTCCGACGCCGAGACGATCTTCTCCGCACGGTTGACGTCGCGCGAAAATCGACTCTCCCCCCGGATCAGATGGGCAAACCCCATGATCGCGTTCAGGGGCGTCCGCATCTCGTGACTCATGTTCGCAAGAAACGAGCTCTTTGCCGCGCTTGCCGCCTCCGCCTCCTGCCTGGCCTTGGCGAGTTCTTCGGTGCGTTCGAGTACAAGGCGGTCCAGCTTCCTGCGTTGTTCGTCAAGTTCGCGTTCCACGCGCCGTCGATCGGAAATGTCGGTCCATACCGTGTGAAGGTACTGAACTTCGTCGATGACGATGGGTGTCAGTGTGACTTCGAGGGGAATTGAAGTGCCGTCGGCACGGAGATGCTCCCACTCGAATTGGTAGGCGCGCCCGCCCTCGGGTATCGCGGAAATCGCCAAGGCGACGTCGGCCGCGATCCGTCCGTCGCTGAGCACTTTCGGCGACAGATCGAGCGGCGTTTTGCCGACGATCGCCTCTTGATCCGAGTATCCCAGGAGCTTGACGGCTGCGGGGTTCGCGGCGACGAAACGGAAGTTTGTCGAGAGCAGAACCGGAAGCGGCGTGTTGTCCATCAGGGAGCGGAAAATGGCCTCGCTCTTTCTGAGCCGGACCTCGGCCTTTGCGCGCCGGTCCTCTTGTGCGATACGTTCGAAGAATCCGTGCAAGTGGGACGTTATTCCATCGATCAACGTCGCATTGAGCGAGGCGAAGCTCAGCCCCGCCGTCTCGGGCGAAATCTCGGCGACGAAGATCTTCAGCGTTCCAACCCCGAATCCCGCGATACGAAACTCGTGGTCAAGCACAGATGTAAACGCCGCCCCTGCGCCGTCCGAAGCCACCCTACCACCCCAACTCAGTTCGATCCGCGTCGTCTCGCGGGAACCGAGAAGGTCGAGGATCATCGTTGCCAAGTCGGGGAGTGCCTCGGCTATGGGGCGATCGATGTTCTCTGTCAACTTCAGGAGCCGGTTGAGTGTCTGCTGCTCACGTACGCGGGTATTGAGCGCAACTTCGATCCGCCGGATCGCCGTGATGTCCCGCGAAACTCCGAGGATACCCAGCGGTGAGCCGTCGCC
>JADCGK010000225.1 GCA_020249045.1 Azospirillum sp.
ACGGCACTCAGAATGGCAATCCAGGTCGCTTCGGACATCGCCTGTCGTCCGTCGCTTTCGATCTTCGCCCCCCAGATTGGGCCGCCAATGACAACCCCGGTTTGACCGGCCCAAAGAAAACACGAGTTCCAAGTCCCCCGATTGCGATCGGAGACAGCGTCATTCAGCACGACGCGGCCGCAAACGATCGCGTATGCTTTGAGGCATTCGAAAAGCATCGCCGCGATGACCATGGCAGCCACATACGACATTCCGCCGATCAGAAGTGCGAGCGTGAGAAGAACGGTCCCACCGGCCAAAAACATCCAAGGTCCGGCAGCAAGCGCAGATCCCGCGACAAAGTAAGTGACGAGTGCGCCGGCGAGGCCGACGATGGCTGTCATCTGCGCCGCTTGCAGCGCTGTTACACCCGAATCGCTCCAGAATGCCTGAAACGTGGTGATTGCAAGCAGAGAAGGCACATAGAATAGCGCGCCAGCAACGAGCACGAATGCGGCGACGGAACCTGCATGGATAGGTTGGCCAGACGCCGGGCCCTTCTTGCCGCCAGGGCCAATGGCCAACTTACGGTCCTCGGCGCCCCCGCCAGCGTCAAGATCGCAGGTGGCCAAGACGCCGAGTGCGCAGAACGCGACGACGCAATTGACCCAGGCAACCAACCCAAGGTCATAGGCCGAGATGTATCCGCCCAACACAGTTGAGATGAAGATACCTAACGTAGCCACGATCGTAAGTTTGGCGATTGCGCGTCGAGCGGCCAGAGGATCAGATATCGAAGCGCTACGCTCGTAAACATATGCGACGTCCCCCGCCTGGTAGAGAGACAGGCCGGCGCCGATCAAGAGATAGGCGATCACCATTGTCCAGATGTCGACCCACACTGCGATGATCAAGCACCCGATCGCTTTGGTCGCAGCACCGACCAACATCACAATCCTTCGCCCGAACTTGTCCGCCAATACCCCCGAAGGGATCTGCAGAATCATCGACGCGACAAAGACCATGTTCTTAAAGAAAAGGATTTCTGCGACCGAAAATCCGCGGTCGACGAAAAAATGCACGACGATGCCTTGCAGAAAAACCATTTGGCAAAGAAAGTGTGCTGTAAGAAATCGAGCCATCTTATAGGCTTCCCGAAGCAGCGGCCTGAAGGGTTGCCTCTGTCAGGAGGCAAAACGGATCGCCATTCGGTCGGCGTACTTTGCTCACGCTCTCGATCATGAAGCCCGCCCGCTTTAGGACCGGCGCGATCAACTCGGGGCTCCCCAGAATGGCCGTGCGGCCATCGCGCATCATTGCGTAGTCCCCATGGTTCTCGCTCACTGACTCAAATTTGGCGTCGAGATCGAAAATAGTTACAAAAAACACCCCCGTGGGCTTTAGCCGTTGACGAATGCTGTCGAGATAGTGGGCGCGCGCGCTCGGATGCTGATGATGGAAACAGCCATTGTCGACTATGAGGTCGAACTCGCCCGAGGGTACGACTTGCGGGAAGAAGCCAACGTGATAGGTGCCGCGCTCGATCCTTGCCTCTTCATTCAACACAGCCTCAGATACAGTCGAGAACCAATGCGGGTGCGGAACGATGTCTACTCCATGGGCTTCAATTCCGATGCTCGCCATGAACCGAACGAGATCGCCGGCTCCGCAGCCGATGTCCATAGCCCGCGCGCTACCGTCACGAAACCGGTGTTTGATGCGCTCAATAATCGCTGAAGTTGAAGCAGCATTACGCCGATCGTCCGGATCGTCTCCGTAGAGCTTGACGTAGTATCGAAGCAAGTGCTTATCGTACTTGTCTGCAGATTCGAGCATCGCGCGGCCTCCGATCGGTTGCTTCAAGATTTGATGCAGACATAACCTTCGAAGCAGATGTATCGAAGGATAGGAAAGACAACCCGAAAACCCAATCGGCGTAGTAGTTGCTCCAGTTCATCACGAGTGTAGGTGACCTGCCCCCCGTTAGGAGACCACGGATAAGTTGGATCCGTTCGAGTGATGTTGCCATTACGGCACCGGCGCCGCAACCGGGGTCGGCGCGAAGCCGCCCACGAGCGCAGGGCCGACCCCGGTTGCGCTCGCTGCGCGCAATGCTGCGAACTCCGCCGGCGTTCGATACCCAAGACTGCTGTGCGGCCGGTTTTCGTTGTAGTCGATACGCCACGCCTCGATGATCGCGCGTGCCTCGTCGAGATCGACGAACCAGTGCAGATTGAGGCATTCGTCGCGGAAGCGTCCATTGAAGCTTTCGATATAGGCGTTCTGCACGGGCTTTCCCGGATCGATGAAGTACAACTGCACGCCCCGTCGCCACGCCCATGCCTCAAGCACGCGACCTCGCAGTTCGGGGCCGTTATCGACGACCAGGATATCGGGGAAGCCGCGCGCGTCGCCGACGCGCTCAAGCATCGCCGCGACCCGCTCGGCCGGCAGCGACAGATCGACCTCGATCGCCGGGCACTCGCGCGTGCAGTCGTCTTTGAGGTTCGCCGTGCGGAACTTCCGGCCGCTCGCCAGCGCAACCTCGGTAAAGTCGAGCGACCAGCGCTGGTTCGCCGCGACCGGGCACCAGGCGCCGCCGCGTCCTTCCTGCGGCACGCGTTTCTTCGTGCGGCGGCGTAGCTTCAGCCTTTCTTCGCGATACAGCCGTTCGATCGGCTTGCGGTTGACCTGCCAACCCTCGCGACGAAGCAGAACGTGCAGGCGCCGATAGCCGAAGCGCCGTCGCTCGGCCGCAAGCCCCAGCAACCGCTCGCGCAACCGCGTATCGTCCTTACCTCGGATCGGCGCACGCCGAGCCGCCATGCGGGATAAACCGACCAGCCTGCAGGCCCGACGTTCCGACAGCCCGTGTTCGTCACGTGCTGCCGCGAACGCCGCCCGCTTCACCGCAGGCCCTACCATTTTTTTGAGAGCAGGCCCTTCAGCGCGTCGTTGTCCAGCATCGCATCGGCAAGCAGATTCTTCAGCCGCCG
>JADCGK010000226.1 GCA_020249045.1 Azospirillum sp.
CCCGTCTGCCGTTGCAGACAAGCGTGATGCTGGCGCGGGTTCCGACATAAATTGTAAATCCATGTTGACATCACAAAGTGTCAGCTTGATATTACTGCCAGAGTTCGAAAAAGGCCGCCCAACAGGCGCCCGAGGGGAAACAGACCGCATGGACACGCTTGCTGTCGTGCTGCAAGAACCGGAAAACATCGATTTGCGCCGCGTCGATCTGACTCCGCCCGGAGACGACGACGTGGTGGTCGATGTTGCCTGGAGCGGCATCAGCACCGGCACCGAAAAGCTGCTGTGGAGCGGGCGCATGCCGACCTTCCCGGGCATGGGCTATCCGCTTGTGCCGGGCTACGAATCGGTCGGCCGCATCGTGTCCGTCGGCGCCAATGCCGCGCGCGAGACCGACCGCCGGGCAGGCGAGCTGGTGTTCGTGCCGGGGGCGCGCTGCTTCGGGTCGGTGCGCGGGCTTTTCGGCGGCGCTGCCAAACGTCTGATTGTAAGCGGACAAAAGGTCGTCCCGCTGCCCGAGAAGCTCGGCGAACAAGGCGTGCTGCTGGCTCTTGCCGGGACCGCTTTCCATGCGCTTGCCCCCAACGGGGCGGACGGCGAATTGGCGCTGCCCGATCTCGTCGTCGGCCACGGCGTGCTGGGTCGCTTGATCGCGCGCATCGCTTCCGTGTCGGGCGCCACGCCGCCGGTCGTTTGGGAAGTCAACAAGCTGCGGAGCGGCGGGGCCATGGGCTATTCGGTCGTCGATCCGGCCGAAGACACGCGGCGCGACTATCGCCGCATTCTCGACGTGAGCGGCGACGCAAGCCTGCTCGATGCGCTCATCGGCCGTTTGGCGCCGGGCGGCGAGATCGTGCTCGCGGGCTTCTACAGCGCGCCCGTCCAATTCGCGTTTGCGCCCGCTTTCATGCGCGAGGCGCGCCTGCGCATCGCCGCCGAATGGCGCGCGGGCGACATGGCGCAAGTCAAGAAACTGCTGGCCGAAGGGCGCCTGTCGCTCGACGGCCTCGTCACCCATCGAAGCGCTGCGGCGCGCGCCAGCTCGGCCTACCGCACGGCGTTCGACGACTCGACCTGTCTCAAAATGATCCTCGATTGGAGTGCTGCCGCATGAGCGAGCTTTCCCCGACCGACGCCCTCGGCCAACGCCTGCGCGCCGAAGCGGCCGCACCGCAAGCCGCGATCCCCGTGGCGCCGGCCACCAAAGCCACGCAGATCATCGCGATCTACGGCAAAGGCGGCATCGGCAAGAGCTTCACGCTCGCCAACCTCTCCTACATGATGGCGCAGCAGGGCAAGCGCGTGCTGCTGATCGGCTGCGACCCCAAGAGCGACACCACCAGCCTGCTGTTCGGCGGCAAGGCCTGCCCCACCATCATCGAGACCAGCTCGAAGAAGAAGCTGGCCGGCGAGGCGGTGTCCATTGGCGACGTGTGCTTCAAGCGTGATGGCGTGTTCGCCATGGAACTTGGCGGGCCGGAAGTCGGTCGCGGCTGCGGCGGGCGCGGCATCATCCACGGTTTCGAACTCCTCGAAAAACTCGGCTTCCACCAGTGGGGCTTCGACTACGTGCTGCTCGACTTCCTGGGCGACGTGGTGTGCGGCGGCTTCGGTCTGCCGATCGCGCGCGACATGTGCCAGAAGGTCATCGTCGTCGGCTCGAACGACCTGCAGTCGCTGTACGTCGCCAACAACGTGTGCTCGGCGGTCGACTATTTCCGCAAGATGGGCGGCAATGTCGGCGTGGCCGGCATGGTCATCAACAAGGACGACGGGACGCGCGAAGCCCATGCCTTCGCCGAGAAGGTTGGCATCCCGGTCCTGTCGGCGATCCCGGCCGACGACGACATCCGCCGCAAGAGTGCCAACTACGAAATCATCGGCAAGCCCGGCGGGCGCTGGGCGCCGATGTTCGAACAGCTCGCAACCCAGGTGGCCGAAGCCCCGCCGGTGCGGCCCACGCCGCTCAGCCACGAGAATCTGCTGAACCTGTTCAAAGGCGATGCGGTCGGCCGCGGCGTGGTGCTCGAGCCCGCGACGATGGACGACATGTGCGCAGGACAAGCGGCCCTCGAAAAACCGTCGCTCGAAGTCGTCTACGAGGGGACGTGACCGCAATGGCCGACTCCGCATTGCCCGCTTCGACGTCTTCCGGTTCCGGCTGCCACGGCGGCCGCGAGACGATGCTCGAAGCCGCGCGCGCCGCCGGCAAGAGCGACACGCTCGACCGGCTGCTCGCCGACTATCCGCGCGGGCCGCACGACCAGCCGCAATCGATGTGCCCGGCCTTCGGCTCGCTGCGCGTGGGCTTGCGCATGCGCCGCACGGCCACGATCCTGTCGGGCTCGGCCTGCTGCGTCTACGGCCTCACCTTCACGGCGCATTTCTACGGCGCGCGGCGCACGGTCGGCTACGTGCCGTTCAATTCCGAATCGCTCGTGCGCGGCCAGCTCTTCGAAGACATCCGCGAGGCGGTCTTCAAGATCGCCAAGCCCGAAGATTACGACGCGGTCGTGGTGATCAATCTGTGCGTGCCCACCGCCTCGGGCGTGCCGCTCGATCTGCTGCCCAAGCAGATCGAAGGCGTGCGCATCATCGGCATCGACGTGCCGGGCTTCGGCGTGCCGACGCACGCGGAAGCCAAGGACGTGCTCGCCGGCGCCATGCTCAAATACGCGCGCCTCGAGGCCGAAGAAGGCCCCGTGCAGCGCCCGCGCAACCACAAGGCCGACCAGCCGACCGTCGCGCTGATCGGCGAACTCTTTCCGGTCGATCCGATCGGCATCGGC
>JADCGK010000227.1 GCA_020249045.1 Azospirillum sp.
CCCCGCTGGCCGAAACCGTCCGCAAACACGGTCTCGCCGCGCGCAAGGCGCTCGGTCAGCACTTCCTCTACGACCTCAACCTTACGCGCCGCATCGCGCGCGCGGGGGGCGATTTGGCGCACGGCACCACGATCGAAGTCGGTCCCGGTCCAGGGGGGCTCACCCGCGGACTGTTGATCGAAGGAGCGGCGCGCGTGATCGCGGTCGAACGCGATGCGCGCGCGCTCCCGGCACTGGCCGAAATCGCCGCCGCCTATCCGGGGCGATTGGAGATTCTGGAGGCCGATGCCCTGTCGCTCGACGCCGCCGCTCTGGGCGATGCCCCCCGGCGGATCGTCGCCAACCTGCCCTACAACGCGGGCACGCCGATGCTGATCGCTTGGCTCGCACGGCCCGATGCGTTCGAGCGGCTGGTCCTGATGTTCCAGCGCGAAGTCGTCGAGCGCATTTGCGCCGAACCTGGCGGCAAGGATTACGGGCGCCTGGCCGTCGCGGCGCAATGGCGCTGGCGGGCGCGCAAATTGTTCGACGTCGCGCCCTCGGCCTTCGTGCCGCCGCCCGCGGTCGTTTCGGCCGTCGTCGAACTCGTTCCGCGCGAAGCACCGCTGGCCCAGGCGGATCCCGCCGCCCTCGAACGGGTCGTCGCGGCGGCCTTCGGCCAGCGGCGAAAGATGCTGCGCCAGTCGCTCAAGACCGTCGGCGACGCGGCGGACCTGTGCGCGGTCGCGGGCATCGACGCCACGCGGCGGGCCGAAACCTTGTCGATCCCGGAATTCTGCGCGCTCGCCCGCGCGCTCACTGACCGTCGCGCAAGCGCTTGACGAAATCGCCGAGCCCGACCTGGCGGTCGCGGCGCAAACGCTCGGCCCGCAAAATCCCCTGCACGCTCGCGACCGACGCGTCGAGATCGGTGTTGACCAGGATGTAGTCGTATTCGGGCCAGTGGCTCATCTCGTCGGACGCTTTGGCCATCCGCGCGGCGACGACATGCGCGGGATCTTGCGCGCGCGCGTTGAGGCGCCGTTCGAGTTCCTGGGTCGAGGGCGGCAGGATGAACACCGACACGAGATCGGCCGGCGCCTTCTCCTTCAATTGCTGGGTGCCTTGCCAATCGATGTCGAACAACACGTCGAACCCGGCGCCGAGCTTGTCTTCGACGAAGTCCCGCGGGGTGCCGTAATAGTTGTCGAACACCTTGGCATGCTCCAGCAATTCGCCGCGGTTCACCATCAGGCCAAATTCGGTCTTGTCGACGAAGAAGTAATCCTTGCCGTGCGTTTCGCCCGGCCGCTTGGCGCGCGTCGTCGCCGAAACGGACATCGTCAATCCGGCCTCCCGGCGCAGCAACTCGCGCGAAATCGACGTCTTGCCCGCCCCCGACGGAGAGGACAGAACCAGCATCACGCCGCGGCGGCTGATTTCGGCCATGGCTTCACTCCACGTTCGCGGCCTGCTCGCGCAGCCGATCGATGGCGGTCTTGAGGGCGAGGCCGGTGCGAGTCAGCGCGATGTCGCCCGACTTCGAACACAGGGTGTTGGCCTCGCGGTTGAATTCCTGCGAGAGGAAATCGAGCTTGCGGCCGATACCCTTGCCCTTCGCGAACAGATCGCGCGCTTGGGCGATGTGCGCGCCCAGGCGGTCGAGTTCCTCGCGAACGTCGGCCTTGACCGCGAGCAGGGCCGCCTCGTGCGCCAGGCGCTGGGGATCGATGGCGGTTTGTCCCGCGAGCAGTTCGGCGAGTTGCGCGTCGAGACGCGCGCGGATCGCGGGTGCGCGCGCCGCGGCGTTTGCCGCCGCCTCCGCGCAGAGCGTCTCAATCTCGTCGAGCGTGGCGCCCAGGATCGCGGCCAGCGCCTTGCCCTCGGCCGCCCTTGCCGCGACAAGCCCGTCCAGACACGCGTCGAACGCGGATAGGATCGCCGCGTCGAGTTCGGCCTGCCCTGCCTCGTCCAGGCCCGGCTCGGCGACCGTCTCGATCACGCCACGCAACCCCAGCAAGCCGTCGAGCCGCGGTGCTGCGGCGTCGACGGCACTTTGGACATCGCGCACGACAGACATGATTTCGTCGAGGGCCGCGCGGTTGATCTGGATCTTCGACGTCTGCGGCGGGGCCTCGATCGACAGGTTGAAGCTCGCATTGCCGCGCTCCAGTCGCCTGGCCGCGCGGGCCCGGATTTCGGATTCCAGACGGTCGAAACCCGGCGGCAGCCGCAAGCGGACATCGAGCCCGCGCCCGTTCACCGAACGCGCCTCCCACAGGATCGCGCGATCCAAAACTTGCGCGGCGGCGCGCGCGAAACCGGTCATACTGGCAAGGAACATCTTCGTTTCCGCGACTCGTGGCGAGGAATACCGACCGACTTATACTCCGCCGTGCGGGAGGAACAACGCCGTGTATCCGTGGAAATCCATCCTGATCACCGGCGGTTCGTCCGGATTGGGCGAAGCCATGGCGCTGGAACTTGCGCGGCCGGGTGTGGCACTGGCCCTAACCGGGCGCGACGCCGCCCGGCTGGCCGCGGTCGCCGAAGCCTGCCGTGCCAAGGGCGCCGCAGTGGTCGCCGAACCCATCGACGTTGCGGACGCACGCGCGCTTTCGGGGTTCATGGCCCGGGTCGACGCGTCGACCCCGCTCGATCTGGTCGTGGCCAATGCCGGGATATCGGCCGGTACGGGCGGCGGGATCGAAACGCCCGCCCAAACCGCGCAGATACTGGCCGTGAACGTGCAAGGTGTTGTCGATACGGTCCAGCCAGCCCTTGCCGCGATGGGCCCGCGCGGCAAAGGCCAGATCGCGATCCTCTCCTCGCTCGCCGGATTTCGCGGCTTTCCCGGCGCCCCGACCTACTGCGCCAGCAAGGCGTTTGTGCGCGTCTGGGGAGAATCGTTGCGCGGCGATTGGGGGCCGCGCGGGATCAAGATCAACGTGATCTGCCCTGGTTTCGTGCGCTCGCGGATAACGGCGAAAAACGATTTCAAAATGCCGCTTTTGATGGAAGCCGGAAAGGCCGCCAAAATCATGCTTTCGGGCCTCGCTCGCGACGTGCCGCGCATCGCCTATCCGCGGCGGATGTACTGGCTCGTTCGGTTGCTCGCGGCGTTGCCCCAGCGTCTGCTCGACGCCGTTCTCGCCAAGACGCCGCGCAAGCGTTAGGCCCGCGTGCCGACTCGGACGTCCCCACCCGCCGGTTATCCTCGTTTCCCACAGGATAACTCGCGAAGTTCAGCGACTTGCTCGACGAGCATTGAGTCGCGCCGAACGGGGGCGTAGGTTCCCCGGCCCATGCAGTCGCCCGCCCCCGAGAGCCACGTCGTCGCCCATCCGGCCGCAACCGAGCGTGCCGATGCGCCCCCCGCGCGTGTGCCCCCGCACAATTTCGAGGTCGAGATCGGTTTGCTCGCCGCGCTGATGGCGAACAACCGCGCGTTCGAAAAAGTGGGCGAGTTCCTGGAGGCCGAGCACTTCGCCGACGGGCGGCACGGGCGCATCTATTCCGCAATCCGCAAGCTGATCGAACAGGGCCGCCAGGCGAACGCAGCGACCCTGAAAAGCTATTTCGAGCGCGACGAGGAACTCAAAGAGGTCGGCGGGCCGGAATATCTCGCGCGATTGCAGGCCAGCGCGGTGACGATCGTCAACGCCAAGGACTATGCGCAGCGGATTTTCGACCTGTTCCGCCGCCGCGAATTGATCGGCATCGGAACCGAAATCGTCAACGACGCCCACGAGTTCGACGTCGAGGAGGATTCCGGCGCCAAAATCGAAAAGGCCGAGCGCGCGTTGTTCGACCTCGCCGAAAAGGGCGCGGCCGAAGGCGGATTCAAGGAGTTCGCCAAGGCGCTGGGCACGGCCATCGACATGGCCGACGTGGCCTTCAAACGCGCCAGCGCGGTCACCGGCGTCACGACCGGATTCGATGCGCTCAACGACAAGCTCGGCGGCCTCCACCCCTCCGATCTCGTGATCGTCGCGGGCCGCCCGTCGATGGGCAAGACCGCGTTGGCCACGAAGATCGCGTTCAACGCCGCAAAGGCGCGGCTCGATTATCGCGACCGGGCGACCGCCGAGGGGTTGGAGCCGGACGGTCCCGAAGCCGAGGGCGGCGTGGTCGCGTTCTTCAGCCTCGAAATGTCCGCCGAACAGCTCGCCAATCGCTTGCTGGCCGAGCAGGTCGAGGTCCCGTCGGACAAGATCCGCCGCGGCGAAGTGCGCGCCGAGGATTTCACGCTGTTCGCGCAAGCCTCCGCCACCCTCGCGCGGCTGCCGCTTTTCATCGACGATACGCCCGGCCTGTCGGTCACCGCCGTCCGAACCCGCGCGCGGCGCCTGAAGCGGACCCATGGCCTGTCGATGATCGTCATCGACTACCTTCAGCTTCTGTCGGGTCCGCCCAACGCGCGCGCCGAAGGCCGCGTTCAGGAAATCTCCGCGATCACCCGAGGCCTCAAGGCGCTGGCCAAGGAATTGGAAGTGCCGGTCGTGGCGCTGTCGCAGCTCTCCCGCGCGGTCGAACAGCGCGAGGACAAGCGCCCGCAGCTGGCGGACTTGCGCGAATCGGGCACCATCGAACAGGACGCCGACGTGGTGATGTTTGTGTTCCGCGAGGAGTACTACCACTCCCGCGCCGAACCCATGCGCCGTCCCGAAGAGGACGATACGAAGTTCAACGAGCGGCACCAGAAGTGGATGGAGCGCGGTAATCAAATCCACAACAAGGCCGAGGTGATCATCGCCAAGCAGCGTCACGGCCCGATCGGCACGGTGCCGCTGAAATTCGTGGGCGAATTCACGAAGTTCGAGGATTGGCCGCTCGACGACACCGCCTCGGCGGAGTATGGCGACGACTGACCCCGTCGGGGTATCGTCCCGCCTCATGAGCGTTACCGCCCAACCTGCCGCCCTGTTGACGGTCGATCTCGGCGCCCTCGTCGCGAATTGGCGAGATTTGGCCGCGCGCGTTGCCCCCGCCGCTTGCGCTGCTGTCGTCAAAGCCGACGGCTATGGGTTGGGCGCGGTCGCGGTCGCCCGGGCATTGGCGCGCGCGGGCTGCCGGGATTTTTTCGTCGCCCGTTTGTCCGAAGGTCTGGCCGTTCGCGATGCGGTGCCCGAATCCTGCCGCGTTACGGTCCTCGACGGGTTGATGACGGGTGAAGCCGAGATCTACCGCCGGCGCGGCCTGACCCCTTGTCTGAACGATCCCGGACAGGTCGCAATGTGGTCGCAAGCCGCGGCACGGGCCGGCGAAAAGCTGCCCGCCGCCCTGCATTTCGACACCGGTATGTCGCGCCTCGGGTTGTCGCCGGCCGACGCCGCTTCGCTGCTTGCCGACACCGCGGCACTCGACGGGATCGAACTTGTGACCGTGATGAGCCATTTGGTCTCTTCCGAAGTGCCGGACGATCCCATCAATGCGGCCCAACTCGCCGCGTTTCGCGGCTGGCGCGCGGCGTTCCCGGCCGTCCGGGCGAGTTTTGCCAATTCCTCCGGCATTTTTCTGGGGGCGCCCTATCACTTCGATCTGGCCCGACCGGGTTGCGCGCTCTACGGCGTCAACCCCCTGCCCGGAAAGCCCAATCCGATGCGCGGCGTGGCAACGCTCGAAGCCCGGATCCTCCAAGTACGGGAGATTGAACCGCCGCAGACCGTCGGCTACGGTGCTTCGTGGCGGGCGAATCGCCGCACGAAAGTTGCGACGGTCGCTTGCGGTTACGCCGACGGTTGGCTGCGCACGTTGTCCGGCAAGGGGACGGCGTGGATCGACGGCAAACCCCTTCCCTATCTCGGTCGCGTGTCCATGGATTTGATCACCCTCGATGCCAGCGACGCGCCCGCGGCCGTACCCGGCCGCATGGTCGAGTTGATGGGCCCCAACGCGCCCGTCGACGCGGTGGCCGACGCGGCCGGCACGATCGGCTACGAAATCCTGGTGCGCTTGGGCCAGCGTTTCGCGCGGGCGTATATCGAACCATGAACCCGCTCGCCAAACTGGGGCGCGTGACCCTCGCGTTCCTCGCGCGCATCGGCGCCGTCGCGGTGTTCACCGTGCGCGCGACATCGCATTGCTTCAGGCCGCCCTTCTACTGGCGGCATATCGCCCGGCAGATGCTCGACATCGGCTATTTCTCGCTCCCCGTCGTGGGTATGACGGCGTTGTTCACCGGAATGGTGCTGGCGCTGCAAAGCTACACCGGCTTCGCGCGCTTCTCCGCCGAGAGCGCCGTCGCCACGGTCGTCGTGCTGTCGATGACCCGCGAACTCGGCCCCGTTATCGCAGGTCTAATGGTGGCCGGGCGCATCGGCGCCTCGATGGCCGCCGAGATCGGCACAATGCGCGTGACCGAGCAGATCGACGCGCTGCACACGCTTTCCACCAATCCGATGAAGTATCTCGTGGCGCCGCGCCTGATCGCCGGTACGACGATGCTGCCGCTGTTGGTGGTCGTGGCCGACATCATCGGCGTCTTCGGCGGCTACATCGTCGGCGTTTACAAGCTCGATTTCAACGCCGCCACCTATCTCAAGCAGACCTTCGACTTCCTCGAATTCATGGACGTGTTCTCCGGTCTCGTGAAGGCGTCGGCGTTCGGGTTCCTGATTTCGCTGATGGGCTGCTATCACGGCTACAATTCCGACGGGGGCGCTCAGGGCGTGGGTCGCGCCACGACCAACGCCGTCGTCTCCGCCTCGATCCTGATACTGGTGTTCAACTACGCGATCACCGAACTCTTCTTCGCGGGGCGCTGATATGGCCGTGCCCAAAATCTCGATCCGCGGTCTCAAGAAGCGCTTCGGCAGCAAGGTCGTGCTCGACGGGCTCGACCTCGACATCGGTGCGGCTGAATCCGTCGTGGTCATCGGCGGGTCGGGCACCGGCAAGTCGGTGCTGCTCAAATGCATCCTCGGGCTGCTCGATCCCGAGGAGGGCTCGATCAAGATCGACGGGCAAGAGGTCGTGGGCCTGTCCACGCGCGAGCGCGAGGCGGTCAATACGAAGTTCGGCATGCTGTTCCAGTCGGCCGCGTTGTTCGACTCCCTCAAGGTGTGGGAGAACGTCGCCTTCGGCCTCGTGTCGGCGCAGAAGAAGTCGAAGGCCGAAGCCCGCACCATCGCGATCGAGAAGCTCGCCCAAGTGGGCCTACCGCCGCAGACCGGGGAGTTGTTTCCCTCCGAACTGTCGGGCGGCATGAAAAAGCGCGTCGGCCTCGCCCGCGCGATAGCCACGCAACCCGAAATCATCTTTTTCGACGAACCGACGACCGGGCTCGATCCGATCATGTCCGACGTCATCAACGATCTGATCGTGGATTGCGTGAAGCGCGCCGGTGCCACGGCTTTGTCGATCACCCACGATATGGCGAGCTGCCGGAAGATCGCGAACCGCGTCGCCATGCTCTATCAGGGCAAAATCATCTGGGACGGCCCCGTGGCCGAGATCGACCGTTCGGACAACGCCTTCGTCGATCAGTTCATCCACGGTCGGGCCGAAGGCCCGATCCGAATGCAGATTCCGGTCTGAGTCGGGATCCGTGTGATGGCCAAAGCGTCGTCGCATTTCGTCTGCCAGGAATGCGGCGCGGTGACCGCGCGATGGGCCGGGAAGTGCGAGTCCTGCGGGGCTTGGAATTCGATCGTCGAGGAGGCGGCGCCCGAGGCCGCCCCCAAGGGCGTGACGGCGAAAGGCGGGCGCAAGATCGCCTTCGTCGGCCTCGACGGGGAAAGCGACAAGGCGCCGCGGCGCACGACCGGAATCGCCGAACTCGACCGCGTGCTCGGCGGCGGGCTCGTGAAGGGTTCGGCCGTGCTGGTCGGCGGCGATCCGGGGATCGGCAAGTCGACGCTGCTGCTCCAAGCGGCGGCCGCCTTGTCGAAATCCGCGCGCGTCGCCTATGTGTCGGGCGAAGAAGCCGTCGACCAGATCCGCATGCGCGCCGCGCGGCTGGGGCTCGCCAAGTCCAACGTCGCGTTGGCCTCCGCCACGAACGTGCGCGACATCCTGGCCACGCTCGACGCCGGCGATGCGCCCGATTTGGCGGTTATCGATTCGATCCAAACGATGTATGTCGATCAACTCGACAGCGCGCCCGGAACGGTCGCGCAAGTGCGCTCCTCCGCCGGCGAACTGATCCGCCTGGCCAAGCGCCGGGGCACGGCCGTCATCCTCGTCGGCCACGTCACCAAAGAAGGTGCGATCGCCGGCCCGCGCGTACTCGAACACATGGTCGACACGGTTCTGTATTTCGAGGGCGAGCGCGGCCACCAATTCCGAATTCTACGCGCCGTCAAAAACCGCTTCGGCCCGACCGACGAAATCGGCGTGTTCGAAATGACCGATCGCGGATTGTCCGAGGTGCCGAACCCATCCGCGCTGTTCCTGGCCGAACGGCGCGGCGAAGTGTCGGGGGCGGCCGTGTTCGCCGGGATGGAGGGCACGCGCCCCGTCTTGGTCGAAATCCAAGCCCTGGTCGCGCCCACGAGTTACGGCACGCCGCGGCGGGCGGTCGTGGGATGGGATTCCGGCAGGCTCGCGATGGTGCTGGCGGTTCTGGAAACCCGCTGCGGCCTGGCCTTCGGCGGTGCGGACGTTTATCTTAACGTGGCAGGCGGCTTGCGGATCGCCGAACCCGCCGCCGACTTGGCCGTGGCGGCGGCGTTGGTGTCCGCGTTGACCGATACGCCGGTGCCGCATGATACAGTGGTATTCGGCGAGATCGGCCTTTCCGGCGAAGTACGGGCCGTCGGCCAGACCGAAGCGCGCCTCAAGGAAGCGGCCAAACTCGGTTTCGCCAAAGCCTTCGCGCCCGCGCGCGGCAAACGTGCGGCGAGCGTGTCGGGCATCTCGGGGCCGGAAATGCGCCTGCTGACCGATCTGGTCGAGGCGCTGGGCACGCCGCCGCCGGGCCCCAAACGGCAAACCCCGCCGATGCGGGCGGTGTAGGGCTCTGCTAAGGTAATGAGCTGAAAATGCTCGATTCGTTGCCCCTAAATCCCTTCGATGCGGCCGTCCTGGCGGTGGTGCTGATCTCCGCCCTCATCGCGTTGTGGCGTGGGTTCGTCAAGGAAGTGTTGAGCCTCGCGGCCTGGGCTGGCGCCGTTCTCGTGGCGCTATGGGGCCATCGCTACGCCCAGCCCTACGCGCGCGCGTTCATCGACAACGAGTTGCTGTCCGCCGTCGTCGCGGGCGTGACGCTTTTCGTCGTCAGTCTGCTGGTTTTCGCAATGATCGCGCACGGGGTCGCCGCACTCGTGCACAAATCCAACGCGTTGTCGGCCGTCGATCGCTCGCTTGGCTTCGCGTTCGGGATCGCGCGCGGCGGATTGCTGTTGGGGCTCGGGTGGCTCGCCCTGGCGTGGGCCATGCCCGTCGAAAAGCAACCCGATTGGCTCCACGATTCCCGTACCCGTCCGGCGGTCGAATGGGTGGCCGAGTTCCTGATCGGTCTGGCGCCGCCCGAATTCCGCGGGCAGGTCCGCCAAGTGGGCGCCGAGGCCGATCGCGCTGGCCAGGCCTTGCGCGTCTTGCAAGGACCTGGAAATCAAGGCGGATCCGGCACCACCCCGCGTCCGAATAATTCCCCCGCGCCGGGCGAAACCGGCTATAAACCCGACGACGCGATCGGGCAGTTGTTGCGCCGCACCGAACCGCCCGCGCCTCAGCGATAGAGCACTCTCGCGAACCCGAAGGGGACGTTGCGCATGGACGGGGTTTTGCCGACCACCAATCCGTTCGACGACGACAAGCTGCGCGAGGAGTGCGGCATTTTCGGAGTCCTGGGCCACAAGGACGCCGCAGCACTGACCGCCTTGGGCCTGCACGCCCTCCAGCATCGCGGCCAGGAGGCGGCCGGAATCGTTTCGGCCGACGGCGCCGCGTTCCACACCCATCGCGCGGTCGGCCTCGTGGGCGACAATTTCGGCGACCGGTCGATCATCGACCAACTCAAGGGCGATGCGGCGATCGGCCATACGCGCTACTCGACCACGGGCGGAACGATCCTTCGCAACATCCAGCCGTTGTTCGCCGAATTCGAATTCGGGGGCTTCGCCCTCGCGCACAACGGCAACCTCACCAACGCCGACTTCCTGCGCAAAAAGCTCGTCGGGCAAGGCTCGATCTTCCAGTCGACGACCGACACCGAGGTGATCATCCATTTGATGGCGAAGGCGCACGGCGACGTGGTCACGCGCCTCGTGGCGGCGTTGAGCCAGGTCGAGGGCGCCTACTCCCTCGCGTGCCTCGCCAAGGACCAGGTCGTCGCGGTGCGCGATCCGCGCGGCGTTCGCCCGCTCGTGCTCGGTAAGCTCGACGACGCGTTCATCGTCGCCTCGGAAACCTGTGCGCTGGACATCATCGGCGCGGATTACGTACGCGATCTGGATGCCGGCGAAATGGTCGTGATCGACCGGAAGGGTTTGCGCTCGCTCAAGCCGTTTCCGCAGGCCGCCAAGCGGGCTTGCGTGTTCGAATACATCTACTTCGCGCGCCCCGACAGCGTCGTCGAGGGCGAGAGCGTCTACGAGGCGCGCAAGCGGATCGGCGCCGAACTGTCGCGCGAAAGCGGCGTGCCCGCCGACTTGGTCGTGCCCGTGCCCGATTCCGGCGTTCCGGCGGCACTCGGTTACGCGCAGGAAGCCAAGATTCCGTTCGATCTCGGCATCATCCGGAACCACTATGTCGGCCGGACCTTCATCGAGCCGACGGACCAAATCCGGCATTTGGGCGTCAAGCTCAAGCACAACGCCAACCGCGCGCAATTGCAGGGCAAGCGCGTGATCCTGGTCGACGATTCGATCGTGCGCGGCACGACCTCGAAGAAGATCGTCGAGATGGTGCGCGCGGCCGGCGCGCGCGAGGTGCATATGCGCATCTCCTCCCCGCCCACCACGCATTCGTGCTTCTACGGCATCGACACGCCCGAGCGTGGACAGTTGCTGGCGGCCCAGCACGACGTTGCGGAGATGGCGCGGATCATCGGCGTGGACACGCTCGCCTTCATCACCATCGACGGTCTGTACCGCGCGATGGGCGAGAAGGCGCGCATCGCCAACGCGCCGAAGTTCTGCGACGCGTGCTTCACCGGCGAGTATCCGACGGCGCTGACCGACTACGACGAGCGCGGCGGCAAGCCCGCGCGCGCGAGCCTGCTCGAAATCGCATGACCGCCAAGCCGACCGGACGTTTGGACGGCCGTATCGCCGTGGTCACGGGCGCTTCGCGCGGCATCGGCCGCGCGGTCGCGTTGCGGTATGCGGCCGAGGGCGCGCATGTCGTCGCCCTTGCGCGCACCGTAGGGGCGCTCGAGGAACTCGACGACGAAATCGCGAAGACCGGCGGATCGGCCACGCTGGTGCCGGTCGATCTCGAGGATCTCGACAAGCTCGACGCGCTGGGCCCGTCGCTCTACCAGCGCTTCGGTCGGGCCGACGTGTTCGTGGCGAATGCCGGAGCCCTCGGCACGCTGGGGCCGCTGGCCCATCATCCGCCCAAGGATTGGGCCACGACGTTCACGGTCAACGTCCACGCCAATTGGCGGCTGATCCGCAGTCTCGAACCCGCCTTGCGGATGTCCGACGCGGGGCGCGCGATTTTCGTGACGTCCGGGGCCGCGCGCCGCAACACCGCCTATTGGGGCGCGTACGCCGCATCGAAGGCGGCTTTGGAATCCCTCGCGCTAACCTGGGCCGCGGAACTCGCGCATACCAAGATCCGCGTCAATCTGCTTTCGCCCGGCCCGACGCGAACGCGCATGCGCGCGGCCGCGTTTCCCGGCGAGGATCCCGCGACGCTCAAAACGCCGGAGAGCATCGCCGACATGTTCGTCGATCTCGCAACACCCGACTGCACGCGCCACGGCGAAACATTGATGGCTCAGATCGCCTGAGAACGCCCCCAGCGCGGCGCCGATGCATCAGCCGCGCAAGTCGAGCGACCAATACTGGCCGACAAGATCCTTGCCGAAGCTCCGGTGTTTTTCCGAACGCTCCAGGATGAAGCCGCGCGCCACATAGATCCGCCGCGCTGCGGCGAGAATGTCGTTGGTCCAGAGAACCAGTTTTCGATACCCCTTGGCTCGGGCGAAGGCGATGCACGCGTCCACCAACCGGGCCCCCAACCCCGCCCCGCGCGCCGCCTTGTCGACGTAGAGCATCCGAAGCTTGGCGACGCGGGCACTCTGCCGCACGCAGAAGACCGAACCCACCACCCGGCCGTCGCGCTCGGCGATCCAGCAGCGTTCGAACGCGGGATCGTAGTCGCGCACGAATTTGGCGCAGATCTCGGCGACCAACCCTTCGAATTCCCAGTTCCAGCCGAACTCCTCGCGATAAAGCCGCGCTTGACCCGCGATGACCGCACCCAAATCCCCCGGTATGGGATCGCGCAGAACGACCGGCCCGGCCGCTCCGCCGAGTGCGCGTTCGATCGTCCCCATCGCGGCCACAAGTTCGCGGCGCGTTCCCGGCGTCAAAGGCGCAAGCATTGCGCCGATGCGCCGCTCTGTCCCGCGCCGAAGCTTTCCGAACGCGGCCTTTCCCGCCGGCGCCAGTGCGACGAGCCGCGCGCGGCCGTCGTCGGGCGCCGGCCGCCGCAAGATCAACCGCCGCCGCGCGAAGCCCGCGAGAATGCGCGACAGATGCCCCGGATCGAGGCCGAGGGCGGCGCCAAGTTCGGCTGCGGTACGCCCTGGACCATCGGCCAGTTCGTAGAGCACGCGCGCCTCGGCGAGCCCGAACGGAGAACCGTCATAGCGGTGGTCGAGCGCACCGATCGCACGGGTGTGGAAACGGTTGAAGCGCCGGACGGCGGCGATTTCGGATTTCATGGATGACAGCGTCAACCTATCGGTTGACGGAGTCAATCGCTTGCGTAGGGGTTCTTTCCCGCGCGAAGTTGCAGCCGCACGACGGTGCCGGGCAGATCGAACGTCTCGCGAAGGGAATTGATGAGATAGCGCTGATAATCGCCCGGCAGCTCGGTCAACTTGTTGCCGAACAACGCGATCGTCGGCGGACGCACGCCGACCTGCCGGCAGAACCGCAACCGGGGCCGCAGCCCGCGCACGAGCGGCGGCGGATGGGCCTGGGTCACACCCTCCAGCCAACGGTTCAGCTTCGGCGTCGACAGATCCGCGTTCCAGCGTTCGTGCGCGCCGACGATGGCCTTCATCAGGTCGTCGAGCTTGCGCCCGTGCAACGCGGACACGGTGACGAAGGCGACGCCCTGGACCTGCGGCATCGAAATCTCGATGCGGTCGCGCAGTTTGCGCAGCGCCGCCTGCGGATCCTCGATCAGATCCCATTTGTTGACCGCGACGACGATCGCCCGGCCCTCCTCGACGGCCAAGCGCGCGATCTGCAGATCCTGGTTCTCGAGCATGGTCTGCGCATCGAGTACGAGCACGCAGACATGCGCCTCGCGCACGGTCTTGATCGTCTCGCCGACCGACAGGCGCTCGATTGACTCGTCGATGCGCGCCTTCTTCCGCAACCCGGCGGTATCGATCAGCCGGAACTCGCGACCGCGCCACGCGAAAGGCACGGCGATCGCATCGCGCGTGATGCCCGGTTCGGGCCCGGTGAGCATCCGTTCCTCGCCGAGCAACGCGTTGGCCAGGGTCGACTTGCCGACATTGGGCCGTCCGATC
>JADCGK010000228.1 GCA_020249045.1 Azospirillum sp.
GAGATCGAGTTCCGCGCCCTGCACGCCGATCCGGACTTGGCGCGCGTCGAACACCCCGAACGCCGCCGCGCCTGGGAGGAGGGACGCACGGGCTTCGCCTTCCTGGACGCCTGCCAGCGGGCGCTGGCGCACGACGGCTGGATCAACTTCCGCATGCGCGCGATGCTGACCGCGTTCGCCGCGTACCAGCTGTGGCTACCCTGGCGCGACACGGCGCTGTTCCTCGCGCGCCGCTTCGTCGACTACGAACCCGGCATCCATTACCCGCAGATCCAAATGCAGTCCGGCGTGACCGGGATCAACCTGCCGCGCATCTACAATCCCGAAAAGCAGGCCGCCGACCAGGATCCGGACGGCGCCTTCGTGCGCCGCTGGGTGCCCGAGGCGGACACGTCCGACTATCCCGCGAAGATCGTCGACAACGCCCAAGCCATGCGTGCGGCGCGCGAACGCGTTTGGGGCGCGCGCAAAGGCGACGGGTTCAGGGCGCGCGCGGCGGCGATCCAAGCCAAGCACGGCAGCCGCAAAGCGGGGTTGCCCGCGCAACGCCGGCGCAAACGCGTCGCGGCGCGCGCCCAAGGCACGCTGTTCTGAGGGAACCCATGCCCAAGATGCGCAAGAAGTCCGAACTGCCTTCGAAGACCTGCAAGATCTGCGGCCGTCCGTTCGCGTGGCGCAAGAAATGGGCGCGCGATTGGGCGAACGTTCTTTACTGTTCGGACGCGTGCCGGAAGAAGGCGAAGCCGGGATCAGCGGCTTGATGCGGCGCGGCGCCGGCGCCAAACCAGAAAGCCGCGATACAACGTTTCGAGCGCGCGCGTGATCGGACCGAACGACGCCACACGCCCGAGCAAGCGCCAAGCCGGCAAGTGACGCCACAACGCGGCGAAGGCCGCGGCGCCGGAAACGAGCGTGCCGTCCGCGCCGCGGACATGGAAACGCGCCAACGCCTGGTCGCGGGTCAGATCTTCGGCCACGCGCGGCGGGGCGTCGTTCGCGCCGACATCGACCCACGCGATGTCGTCGGCGCCCGCGCATCCGCGATAGACGCCGATCTCGCGCGCGCAGACCGGGCATGCGCCGTCGTAATAGACCGTCAAAGAGGGCTTGTGTTCCACGCGAACGATATGGCGCGACGATCGGCATTCGCCAAGTAGGGACTTGATGTCCGGCGAGGCGTCCCCAGATTCGACAATCCGCGTCAAACCCGCGCGGCAACGGCATTTTTTGCGGACGGATGATCCGAATCAGATGGCGCATCGTAACGATCCCGACATGACACGCGCCGCCGCTTTGCAGGCCGATTTGCAGGCCAACGCCCCGGCGCACGTGTTGCGGACGGACGATTGGGCGCCGCCCAAAGGCGGGTACTTCGCTTTCACGCATCAAGCGTTGCGCCAACCCGGCGGCCGCTTCGAACGCGACGCAAGCCGGATACCTTGTTTCAAGATCGATCTGGGCGACATCCGCGCGGCGATCCCGCTGCTCAATGTGCCCGTGACGTTCGAAATCCCGCGCGATCATCCGGACCGAGCGCTGCTCGCGCGCATCCCGGCGGCGCTGAACTTCGCGTCCGCGATCTATCCCGACGCGCCGATCCCCAACGAGATCGTCGACGGTTCGCCGTCATGGGTGCCGCGCGCGGAGTATCTGGATCGCGCCACGCGCCGGCTCGCGCGGGCCTTGGGCATGGGCGAGGAAACGACCGCGATCGGCGTGCCCGCCGCAGCCGCGTTCGGATCGCTCGCGCGACGCATGGCCGATACCGGCCGCAAACCCGCACTCGGCGAGATATTCGACGTGGTGGGCGGCACGGCGCGCGCGGATTGGCTGTGCCGTCGCGTGGTGGCAGTGCAAGGCTTGGTGGGGGATCTCGCGCGCGCCGGCGCCGCGCACGCGTCGAAATCCGCGGCCGAGGCCGCGCGCGCGGGCGCGCTCGCCTTGCGCGAAGCGGCGATCTGGGCGGGCCGACAGGCGATGAACCTCGACGCGGCCACCGCCGATCCCGTGGCGGCGCTGACCGATCCCGCGACATTCCGCGCGAAGGCCTACCCCGCCCTCGCCGCTTTGCGCGCCTTCGCCATCGATGCCGGCGGACTTGTGACGGCATGGCGGGCGTTGCGCGACAAGCCCGAAGGGGCGCTGTCGACCGACATCGAAACCCTGGCGAGCACGGCCGTCGCCCGCTACGCCAGATTCGATCCGAGAAAATTCGAAACCTACGCCGCCAGGCGCCCACCGTCCGCGAACGGCGCCATCCCGTTTCCCCTCCGGAGCGCGCCATGACGTCCGACGCCCAGCCTTTATCTCCGTCCGAACGCCACGCCGAGTTGCCGCTCGCCGAACTGGAACGCTATCCGGTTCTGGCCGCGTGCGTGAAAGCGTGGCGCGAAGCGCCCCGGCGCGGCGAATTGCCGGCATGCTTGCCCGTCGATCGCGTGCCCGCCGAAGCGGAGCCCTACACGATGTTGCTCGACTACTTGCCCGAAACGCGCGACGCGCGGGTGCGTTTCGCGGGACATTACGTCGGGGAACGCGCGCGCTTCGATGCCGCCGGCCGGACGCTGCGCGGCTATTTCGACGAGTCCGACGCCGAAATCGTGTTCGACGGCCTCGCCCGCGCAGCCGACACCCGCGCGCCCACGCTCGCCCGGCGCGACTATGTCGCCATCGATGGCCGCCATTGCCGCTACGTGCGGCTGATCCTGCCCTTGGCGAGCGACGGCAAGACCGTCGACGGGTTCTTCAAAACGGTGGAACCGTCGACGCTCGAAATCCTCTCGCCCGTCGTTGCGGCTTAGGCGCCCGATGCCCGGCGCCTTGCGCTTTGTCCTGGGCGACCAGTTGAGCCCGTCCCTCGCAAGCTTGCGCGGGCTCGACCGCGCGCGCGACACCGTATTGATGGTCGAAGTCGCCGCCGAGGCGACCTACGTCAAGCATCACAAGCAGAAAATCGCCTTCCTGTTCTCGGCGATGCGCCATTTCGCCGAAGGGCTGCGCGCGGACGGCGTGCGGGTCGCGTACGTGAAACTCGACGACCCTGCGAACACGCATTCCTTCGCGGGCGAACTGGCGCGCGCGGTCGCGCGCATGCGCCCCGAACGCGTCGTCGTCGTCGAACCCGGCGAATGGCGCGTCGAGCAGGACATGCGCGGCTGGGAGGCCGCGTTGGGAATTCCGGTCGAGATCCGGCTCGACGACCGCTTTTTGTGCGCGCGCACGGCGTTCGCCGAGTGGGCGCAAGGACGCAAGCAATATCGGATGGAATTGTTCTACCGCGAAATGCGGCGCAAGACCGGCTATCTGATGGACGGCGACGCGCCCGTCGGCGGCGCCTGGAATTTCGACGCGGAGAACCGCAAGCGCCTGCCCGCGCGCTACAAGCCGCCGCCGCGCCGGCGCTTCGCCCCCGACGCGATCACCCGCGAGGTGATGGCGCTGGTCGCCGAACGCTTCGCCGACCATTTCGGCGATCTGGAACCCTTCGGCTGGGCGGTCACGCGCGCGGACGCATTGCTGGCGCTCGAGGATTTCGTGCGCGACCATCTGCCGTCGTTCGGCGATTACCAGGACGCGATGAAGGCGGGCGAGGATTTCCTGCATCATTCGCTCATCGCGCCCTATCTGAACGCGGGGCTTTTGCTGGCCCGCGAGGTTTGCGATGCGGCGGAGGCTGCGTATCGCGCGGGTGCCGCGCCGCTCAACGCGGTCGAGGGCTTCGTGCGGCAGATCCTGGGCTGGCGGGAATTCGTGCGTGGTCTTTACTGGGCCCGGATGCCCGCTTACGCGGCCACCAACCATCTCGACGCACGGGCGCCACTGCCCGATTTCTACTGGACCGGCGATACGAAACTCGCTTGCGTTCGCGAGGCTGTCGGCACCACGCGGCGCAACGCCTACGCCCACCATATCCAGCGCCTGATGGTGCTCGGCAATTTCGCGCTGCTGGCGGGCGTGGAGCCGGCGCGACTGGAGGAATGGTTCCTCCTCGTCTACGCCGACGCCTACGAATGGGTGGAATTGCCCAACGTGCACGGCATGGCGCTGCACGCGGACGGTGGGGTGCTGGGCTCCAAGCCCTATGCGGCCTCGGGCGCCTATATCGATCGGATGTCGGATTACTGCACCGGTTGCGCCTACGACCCGAAGCTCAAGGCCGGACCGAAGGCTTGCCCGTTCAACTACCTCTATTGGGATTTCCTCGACCGCAACGCCGGGAAACTCGCGGCGAACCCGCGCATGGGCATGCCCTACCGCACGCTCGAAGCGATGACGCCCGCGCGCCGGGCGGAAATCAAGGCGGACTCGGCTGCATTTTTGGCGGGATTGCGCGACGGCGCGGTTGGTGCCCCAGGCCGGACTTGAACCAGCACGCCCTTGCGGGCAACAGATTTTGAGTCTGCCGCGTCTACCGTTCCGCCACTGGGGCCAACCAACGAGGGGTAGAAACGAAGGCGCGATCATAGGGATTGGCGCCCGCGCGTCAACACCCCTCGCGCCGGGCCTTGCCGGGGCGCCGAGTCGCGTCGTAGCGACCGCCAAATGAGCGAAACCCTTGCCGATTTGGACGTCGCGGTGCTGGCGGGCGGACTTGGAACGCGCTTGGCCGGGGCCCTGCCGGACCTGCCGAAGGTTCTGGCCCCGGTCGCGGGGCGGGCTTTCGTCGAGCATCTGCTCGATTGGCTCGCGCGCGAGGGTGCGCGGCGCGTCGTTTTCCTGCTCGGCCACCGGGCCGACGCGGTGCGCGCGCATCTGGCCGCCCATCCGCGCGCGGGGATGCGCTTCGAGACCGTCGTCGAACCCGCTCCGCTCGGCACCGGAGGCGCGTTGGCTCACGCCCGCGCGGCCGGCGCGTTGGGCACCGACCCGGTCCTGACCGTCAACGGCGACACGTTCGTCGACGCGGATTTGGCGCCGTTGCGCGCGACGCACGCGGCCGCGCATGCCGCGGCCACGATGCTGTGCGTGCGTGTGCCCGACGCCGGCCGCTACGGCCGCATCGAAATCGCCGGCGGCCGGGTCGCGCGATTCGTCGAGAAGGACGCCGCGTTCCGCGGCGATGCGGCGATCAACGCCGGGGTCTATCTGTTGGGTGCCGACCTGCTCGGATCGCTTCCCCGGGACCGCGCATTGTCGCTCGAACGCGACGTGTTCGAGACGGTGCCGGCGGGCACGATTGCCGCGTATCTGGACCCGGGCGCGCGCTTCGTCGATATCGGCACGCCGGAAAGCTGGCGCGGCGCAGGCGCCATGGTCGCGCGCGACACGCCATGACCGACGACCGCCCCCGCTTGATCGCGCGCGCGGTCGTGCTCGCCAACGCGGTTTGGCGCGTCAACCGCGACCACGTGCGCGACGCCGCGGGCCGCGAGGTGCGCGACTATTTGTCGCTCGCACCGCGCGCCGCGCCGGATTCCCCCGACGGTGTCGAAGCGCCGACCCAGGGCGTCGCCGTCGTCGCGCGCGACGCGCAAGGCCGCATCGCATTGCTGCGCAATTGGCGCCATCCGATCGGACGCTGGAGTTGGGAATTGCCCAAGGGCTTCGTCGATGCGGGTGAGATGCCCGAAGCGGCGGCGCGCCGCGAACTCGCCGAAGAGACGCGGCTTTTCAGCGTCGGCGCGTTGGTGTCGCTCGGCCGCGTCGCGGCCGAACCGTCGACCATCGCGGGCTTCGCGCAACTCTATATCGCCGACGCGTGCGAACCGATGCCGGGCGCGCGCGACGCCGAACTCGGCATGGGCCGCATGGAGTTTTTCGCCGATGCATCCATTTTGGATATGGAAAACGCCGGCGACATTTTCGATACGCTGACGCTCGTCGGACTCGCGCGCGCGCGACGCCGAATTTAACCGGCGCTTAATCCCACATCTTTATGAGTGGCTTCAGAGGACGCCCGGGAAATCGGGTGTCCGTCAGTCGCAATTCGTGGGGGGAGACTCCGGATCATGGCCGAACAAGAACGACTGCGGGACGCTTTGGGGTTCAATCGGATCGACAACGACACGCGTGGGCGTTTGCGCGAGTTGTGGCCCCTGATCAAGCAAGCGATGCCCGGATCGCTCGCCGGATTCTACGGCCATGTGACGAAATGGCCCGAACTCGCCTCGCTGTTCGCCAGTCCGGAATCGATGAATCGCGCGGGCCGCGCGCAGGAGACGCACTGGGAGCGGCTGTTCTCCGGCCGCTTCGACGCGGATTACGACGCGTCGGTCGTGCGCATCGCGCAAGTGCACAATCGCATCGGACTTCAGCCCGAACCCTACATCGCCGGCTACCTGATGGTGATGGAGGACATCCAAGCCAAGCTCATCGCCAAGCATGTCGGGCGGTGGGGCGCCAACCGCGAGGAACTGGAGAAGGACATCCGCGCCGTCGACCGCGCGGTGATGTTCGACATCCAGAACGTCGTCGCGACCTACCTTTCGGAGGGCAAGAAGGAGTACGAGCGGCGCCTGGCCCAGCTCGCCGACGAATTTGAATCGAGCGTGACGGGTATCGCCGACCGGTTGTCCGGTTCGGCCGATTCGCTGCGCGGCGGCGCCGAAAGCCTGCTGTCCGCCGCCCAGCGCACCAACGAGGAGGCGGTCAACGCCGCCTCGGGCGCCGAGCAATCCTCTGCGAACATGCAATCGGTCGCGTCGGCCACCGAGGAGATGGCCGCATCGATCGCCGAGATCAATCGCCAGGTCTCGCACACCAGCCGGACCGCGGATTCGGCGGTCGAAGCCGTCAATAACGCCGAGACCATCGTGCGCGGCCTGAACGACGCCGCCATGAAGATCGGCGAGGTCGTCAACCTGATCCAGTCGATCGCGGGGCAGACAAATCTTCTGGCGTTGAACGCGACGATCGAAGCCGCGCGCGCCGGCGACGCGGGCAAGGGCTTCGCGGTCGTGGCGGGCGAGGTCAAAGGGCTCTCGGGCCAAACCGCGCGCGCGACCGACGACATCGCAAAGCAGGTCGCGCAGATCCAAACCGTGGCGCGCGAGGTGGCGGGATCGATGGGCGAAGTCTCGAAGACGGTCGAATCGATCCGAGAGGCGGCCGCCGCGATCTCCGGCGCCGTCGAGGAACAGGGCGCGGTCACGCAAGAGATCAGCCGATCGGTCGCTGAGGCGGCGAGCGGTTCGTCGACCGTCTCGCACTCCGTCCAGGAGGTGAAATCGGTGTCCGCGACGACGTCCGATAACGCCCGGCTGGTGACCGAGGCGGCGGGCGCGCTGTCGCAGGAGGCGGCGGAGCTCAAGCGCGAGGCCGGCGAGTTCATCCGGCGCATCCGTGCCGCCGACCGGCGCGACGAATCCCGCCAGACCGTCTTGCTCGATGCGAGTCTCGAGGTCGGTGGAGTCGAAGTATCCGGCAAGTTGCACGACATTTCTGCCGGCGGCGCGCAAATCCGCATCGACGTCTCCAAACTGCCGGCGGGCGATCAGGGCCGCCTGTCGGTTCCGGCGACAGGCCGAGCGGTTCGCGCGCGGATCGTGCGGCGGCACGTCAACACGGTGAACCTCGAATTCACCGATCGCGACGTGGGCGAGCGGATGGCCGTCGAGGCGCGGGCAAAAACGAAGGGCTGAGACGCGCGCGCGACGGAGTCCAGACTAGAATCGACCTGAACGGATGATGGCGGAACGATCGGGCCTGAGTACGGCGTCGATCCTGGGCGTGCTCGCCGCGGGATTCGTCGCGATCGCCTTGGCGGGTTACGGATACTATGCCGCACTCGTGCGCATGCACGACCGCGAGATGGAAATCCAGCTTACCTATGCGTCCCAAACCCTCAAAGCGGTCAAACGCCACGTATCCAATCAGTACGCACTGATGGATCAAGCGACGCTCGCCATCGCCGAGGCGCTGGATGGGCGCGATCCCGCAACGATCGCCCCCGGCGAACTGGCGGCGATCAAGGCTTCCGTCGATCGGCCGATCGCGCCCTACCGCATCGAAACGGCGATATGGCTTCCCGACGGCACCAACGCGCTGCTCGGCCCGACGGGCCCGAACATCGCCGACCGGGAGTTCTTCGCGGTGCATTTCGAGCCGGACGGCCCGTCCGAGTTCGTCCGCGACGCCCATACGGGACTCGTCATCAGCGCGCCCGTTTTGGGACGCTTGCGCAACGAACAAATTCTGCCCGTCTCGCGCGCGCTCCGCGCCGCCGACGGAAGCGTGCGCGGTGTGATCGTCGCGAGCATGCCGGTATCCTCGATGCTCGATGTCTTCGACCTGCTGCGCCGCGCGCCCAACGATGTGTTGTTCCTCATGCGCGACGAC
>JADCGK010000229.1 GCA_020249045.1 Azospirillum sp.
CGGCTACGACGCGCGCGCAAACGATCCCTATAAGGGCGTCGAACTCGTCCGCCGCCACGGCCGTCCGGCCGAACACAGGCACGCGATCCAGATCGAGGTGAACCGGCGGCTTTACATGGACGAGACGACGCGCGAACCCAACGCGCTGTACGCGCGCACCAAGGGCCATCTCGAAGGGCTGTTGGCGGCGATCGCCGGCTGGATCGCCCGCCGATGATTGCCCCGAGACTGGCGCGTCTGCGCCCCGGCCCCCGCTTCCGCGACAAGGCGGATTACGAGGCGGCGCTCGCCAAGCTCCAGCGCAAGATGCTGTCGATCCAGCAGGCGTATTGGCATGCCAAGCGGCGCGCCGTGATCGTCTTCGAAGGTTGGGACGCGGCGGGGAAGGGCGGGGCGATCCGGCGCTTGACCGAAAGGCTCGACCCGCGCGGCTTCCACGTGTGGCCGATCGGCGCGCCGACGGCCGAGGAGCAGGGCACGCATTATCTGTACCGGTTCTGGCGGCGCTTGCCCGCCCCTGGGCTGATCGCGATTTTCGACCGGTCCTGGTACGGGCGCGTGCTGGTGGAGCGCGTCGAAGGACTGGCGCCACCGCGCGCGTGGAAACGCGCGTATCGCGAGATCGTCGAGTTCGAACGTCTTTTGGCGGAGGACGGCGCGCGCGTCGTCAAAGTCTTCCTGCACATCACGCCGCAAGAGCAGCTCGAACGTTTCGCCGAGCGTATGGAGACGCCCGAGAAGCGCTGGAAGCTCGGTCAAGCCGATATCGACGCGCATCTCGAATACGACGCCTATTTCCGCGCGGCCGACGACATGTTCGCCAAGACCTCGTGGTCCGGCGCGCCGTGGAAGGCGATCCACGCGGACTCGAAATGGCGCGCGCGGGTGGATGCGCTCGCGCATGTCGTCGACGAACTCGGCAAGGGCGTCGATTTGAGCCCGCCGCCGCTCGATCCGGATTTCATGAAGGCGGCCAAGCGGCTGCTCGACGGGCGCAAGCGCAAACGTTAAGGCGCGAACTGCTCTTTGAGCACGCGCTCCTCGAAATTGTGTTCGGGATCGAACAGAAGCGTCAGGCGTTTGGTCCGGTCCTCGGCCACGTCCACCCGCGCCACGTCGCGGATTTCCATCTGGTCGGCGGTCGCCGAGACCGGACGCTTGTCCGCCTCCAGGATTTCGAACGACACCTTGGCGGCGGCCGGCAACAATGCGCCGCGCCAGCGCCGCGGCCGGAAGGCGGTGATCGGCGTCAGCGCCAGAAGTTCGGCGCCCATCGGCACGACGGGACCGTGGGCGGACAGATTGTAGGCGGTCGAACCGGCGGGTGTGGCGACCAGAACGCCGTCGGCGATCAGTTCCTCCATCCGCACCACCCCGTCGACCGAAATGCGGATCTTCGCCGCCTGGCGAAGCTGGCGCAGCAGCGACACTTCGTTGATCGCCAGCGCTTCGGCCGGCCGTCCCTTGCGCCGGGTCACCGTCATGCGCAGCGGATGCAGCGTCACGCGCGTGGCCTTGGCGATCCGCGCGGTGAGGCCGGGCACGCGGAAATCGTTCATCAGGAAACCGACCGACCCGCGGTGCATGCCGAAGACCGGCACGCCGCGTTCGAGCACGCGATGCAGTGTCTGCAGCACGAAACCGTCCCCGCCGAGGGCGACCACGATATCCGCGCGCTCCACGGGCACGTGCGCGTAACGCTTGCGCAAGCTCGCCAGCGCGTGGCGCGCATTCGCGGTCTCGGCGGCGACGAAGGCGAGTCTGGGCCCGGACATGGCCCTTTGTACGACGTTTGAGGCGGAAATGTCAGCCGCCGGTCACGCTCATGTGCCGGGGCACCGCCGGGCCGGAATTCCGCCGGTCGATGACGAAATCGTGTCCCTTGGGCTTGCGCGAGATCGCCTCGCGGATCGCCGCGTCCAGCACGGCGTCGTCGTCCGAAGCGCGCAACGCCGCGCGCAGATCGGCCGCGTCGTTCTGGCCCAGGCACATGTAAAGCGTGCCGGTGCAGGTCAGCCGAACGCGGTTGCAGCTTTCGCAGAAATTATGGGTGAGCGGCGTGATGAAGCCGAGGCGCCGGCCCGTCTCGGCCACCGTGAAATAGCGCGCGGGGCCGCCCGTGCGATAGCCGGTCTCCGCCAGGGTCCAGTTCTTCGCGATGTTCGCGCGCAGGATCGACAGCGGCAGGTACTGGTCGAGGCGCGCGGCGTCGCCGATCTCGCCCATCGGCATCACTTCGATGAAGACCAGATCGAAGCCTTCCTCGCCCGCCCAAGCGATCATCCGGTCGACTTCGTCGTCGTTCTTGCCCTTGAGCGCGACCGCATTGATCTTGACCTGCAGGCCCGCGCGCTTGGCGGCTTGCAGGCCGTCGAGCACGACGTCGAGCTTGCCCCAGCGCGTGAGCTCGGTGAACTTCGCCGCGTCCAGCGTGTCGAGCGACACGTTGATTCGCTTGACGCCCGCGGCGGCCAGTTCGTCGGCGTATTTGGCGAGTTGCGAGCCGTTCGTCGTGACCGTCAATTCGTCGAGCGCGCCGGTCTTCAGATGGCGGCCGAGATTGCGGAACAGGCTCATCACGTTCCGGCGCACCAGCGGCTCGCCGCCCGTCAGCCGCAGCTTGCGCACGCCCATGCGCACGAAGGCCGAGCACAGGCGGTCCAGTTCCTCGAGCGACAGCACGTCCGCCTTGGGCAGGAAAGTCATGTCCTCGGCCATGCAATAGACGCAGCGGAAATCGCAGCGATCCGTGACCGACACGCGCAGATAAGTGATCGCGCGCGCGAAGGGATCGATCAAAGGGGCCGAACCGGCGGGGGCGTTCGCTCCGTCCATGGGCGCTATATACGGCGGGATACGACGGGGCTCAAGTGCGGCTTGGCCGCACGTCGCGTGGGGTTTAGTGCGGCTTGTCGCGCTTGGCGCGTTCGGCTTCGCGCAGATAGTCCTCTGTCGTGCGGGTCAGCGGGCGCGGCGGCCCGGCGAACGGGTCGATCGCTGACTCGGCTTGTCGGATCAGGCGGCAGTCTTCGCACATGCGAATGCGCTCGATCACGTCCTGCTTCTGGAACATCGAGTGCTTGCCCGCGAGCTTGGCCGATACGGCCTCGATGGCGCCCAGGGTGCCGAACGCCTTGCCGCAACGCACGCAGCAGGCCGGCTCCTCCTCCTTGATCACGCGCGGGGACTTCGCCGCGTCGCGGAAGTCCAGCTGCGGCTTCAACTGTATGACCTTCTCGGGGCAGGTCGTCTTGCAAAGGCCGCACTGCACGCACGCGTCCTGCTGGAAACGCAGTTGCGGCATATCCGGGTTGTCCTGCAACGCGCCGGTCGGGCAGGTGCCAACGCACGACAGGCACAACGTGCAGCCGGCGACGTCGATCTCCAGCGATCCGAAGGGCGATCCCGACCCCAGCGGCAGCACGTCGACCTTCTGGGGTGCCACGTCGTGCAGATGGCGCAAGGCCAGCAACGTGACTTCGCGCTTGCCGCCCATCGGCAGGAAACCGCCTTGCTTGGCGCCCGCCGCGGGTTTGGCGCCGTAAAGCTCGGCCTCGACCGCCTCGGGATCGGCCGCATCGATCGTCGCCACGCGGCCTTCGCCGAAGCCGAGACCGACCATCGCCGTCTCGGCGAGCCCGATCTGCCCGGCGAGGCCCGCTAATTCGTCCCGCTTCTTGGGATCGACAAGCAAACGGATCTGCGCGGCGCCGAAGGCCAAGGCCGCGGCGAGGAAATCGAATCCCACTTGCGTGACTTCGTTGACCGCGAAGGGCAGCACGTTGGCCGGCAATCCGCGCCCGTGACGGGCCATCGCGTCGATCATCGCTTCGCCGTGGGTCTTGTCGTGCACCAGCAGCACGCCCCGCTCGCCGCCCGCGCGCGTGTAGGCGTGCAGCAGCGTGCGCAGACGTTCGAACAGCGAGTCCTTGCCCGGCAGTGCGTAGGTCGCCGCCCCCGTTGGGCAGACGGACGCGCAACTGCCGCAGCCCGCGCAAATATGGGGATCGATTTCGACGTTGTCGCCCTTCGAGGCGATGGCGCCCGTCGGGCAGACGTCCAGGCAGCGCGTGCAGCCCTTGCGCGTGTTGCGGCTGTGCGCGCAGATCTCGGGCGTGTAGTCGACGTAGCGCGGCTTCTCGAACTCGCCCACCATATCGGCCATGGCGAAGATCGCGCGCTCGACGGCCAGCGGATCCTTCGGGTCGGGCCGGAAATAGCCGTCGCGCTTTTCGTGCGCTTGGAACAGCGGCGTGCCGCCGGTCAGATCGAGGATCAGGTCGCATTTGGACGTGGCGCCGTCGCGCGCGCGTTCGAAGGCGAGCTGGCCGCGCGAAGCGGGCAGGGCGGGCGCGTAGTCGTCGACGACGATCTCAAAGGCGCCGAGATGGCCCTTGGCCCCCTTGATCGTGCCCTGGAAGACCGGCACATCGGTCAACCGGGGCGGCACCACGGCGGCGGGTTTGGAGAGCAGCACCGTGCAGTCAAGCTTCTCGGCAAGCCGCTTGGCGGCTTCGATGGCGATTTCGTCGCGGCCGTAGACCAGCGCGATCCCCTCCGAGCGCATGGTCACGGAGTTCGGCGGCTCGGGCGTCAGGGCCGCCTCGGCCAGCAATGCCGCGATCTTCGGCATGGCCGCACCGGCCTCGTCGGACCAGCCCGCGCGCTCGCGGATGTTCACGAAGCCGATGTCGTTGTCGAGCCCGAGTTCGGCGCGCATCTCGGCGAAGTAGGGCGCTTCCTGGGTGCAGGCGATCAGCAATTCTCCACCCTGCTTCAGGGCGGATTCGAAATTGCCGATCTGCGCGCGGCAAAGGATCGTATCGGGCGCCACTTCGCCGACGTCGGTCCCCATGGCGGCCGAGCAGGCTTTGCGCAAAGCCTTGCCGTCCAGCGGCATCGTGCCGGTGCAGTCGCAGACCAAAACGGTTTTGTCGCCCAAACGCATGGCCTCTATCTCGCAAGCCCGACGCGCGCGTTCAAGAGGTTTTCGTTTGACCCGCCGGCGTGCGCTCGGGTGAGATGCCCTCCGATGATGTTCCGCGCATTCGCCGTCCTCGCCGTTTGCCTGAGTTGCGCAACGCATGTGCGCGCGCAAACGCCGCAAATCACGGTCTACGCGGCCGCCTCGCTCGCGGGCGCGTTCGAAGCGATGGTCGAACCCTTACGCGCACAAGGGATATCGCCGCGGTTCTCGTTCGCGGCGTCCTCCACGCTCGCCCGGCAGATCGAACAAGGGGCGCTCGCCGACGTTTTCGCATCCGCCGACGAGGAATGGATGGATCATCTCGGCGCGCGCGGGTTGGTCGCGCCCGGTACGCGCCGCGTTTTCGCGGGCAATCGGCTTGTGTTGATCGCTCCGGCCGACCGGCCACGCGCGGCGGATATCGGCCCCGCGACGGATTTCGCGGCGCTGCTGGGGCCGGGCGGGCGGTTGGCCGTGGGCGATCCCGCGCACGTGCCGGCCGGACGCTACGCCCGCCAGGCGTTCGAAGCGCTGGGCCGATGGTCCGATCTGCGCGGGCGGATCGCCGCAGCCGACAATGTGCGCGCGGCGCTGGCGCTGGTCGAACGCGGCGAGGCGCCGCTGGGCGTGGTCTACGCGACCGATGCGCGCGCCTCGGCCCGCGTCGCGGTGGTGGGCATTTTTCCGGCCGATCTTCACCCGCCCATCGTCTACCCCGCGGCCATCGTCGCGCGGCGCGACGCGCCGGCCGCGCGCGCGTTCCTCGCCTATCTCGAGAGCGCCGACGGCAAGGCGGTTTTGCGCCGCTTCGGTTTCACGACCGATTAGCGGCGGCCTGGGCGTTCGGGAAGAACAGCTGTTCGCCGCCGATTTTGTAGTCGGCGATCGCGCGCTGGCCGTCCGGCCCGACGAGCCAGGCGATGAACGTGCGGCCCATCTCGACCCTCACATGCGCGTGGCGCTGCGGATTGACCAGGATCACGCCGTATTGGTTGAACAGCCGCTCGTCGCCTTGCACCAGAACGTCGAGATCGGCGCGATTGCGGAAGTTCAGCCAAGTGGCGCGGTCGGCCAAAATGTAGGCGTTCATGGCGGCTGCGGTGTTCAGCGCCGGACCCATGCCCTGGCCCACCTCGCGATACCAGGCGCCGGCGGGCCGCACGCCCGCCTCCTGCCAATAGCGCAGCTCGGCCGCATGCGTGCCGGACCGGTCGCCGCGCGATACGAACGGCGCGCCGGCGCGCTGCACGCGGCGGAAGGCTTCGGTCACGTCCTTCAGGTCCTTGATCCGCGCGGGATCGGCCTTGGGCCCGATCACCACGAAGTCGTTGTACATGACCTGGATGCGTTCGACGCCGAACCCTTCGGCGACAAAGCGGTCTTCGGCGGGCTTGTCGTGGACGAACACCACGTCCGCGTCGCCGCGCCGGCCCACGTCCAGCGCCTGACCCGTGCCCAGCGCCACGATGCGCACCGCGATTCCGGTCGCCGCTTGAAAGCGCGGCAGCAGATGGCCGAAGAGGCCGGATTGGTCCGTCGAAGTCGTCGACGCCACGGTGATGAAGCGTTCCTGCGCTTGCGCGGGCAGCGCGAACAGGAACAACGCGAGCAGCATCCGGATCATGGCAGTTCTCCGCGCAGAAACTCGATCGCTTCGGCCGAACGGGGATTGCTGAAGAAATCGGCCGTGGCGGCGCGCTCGATCACGCGGCCCCCGGCCAGGAAGACGATCTCGTCCGACAAGCGGCGCGCTTGGCCGAGATTGTGGGTGGTGAAAACGATCTTGGCGCCCTCGCGCGACATGTCGTCCATGATCGTTTCCACCGCACGCGTTGCCCCGGGATCAAGGCTTGCGGTGGGTTCGTCGAGGAACAGCACTTCGGGGTCGAGCGCCCAGGCGCGCGCGAGCGCCACGCGCTGCTGTTCGCCGCCCGACAGCACGCGGGCGGGCGTTTGCGCCAGGTTCGCGAGCCCGACGCGCGCCAGACGATCTTGCGCGATGCGCTCGCGTTCGGCCGCATCCAGCCCGCGCAGCTTCAAGCCGTACGCGACGTTGGCAAGGGCGGAACGGCGCAGCATCGCGGGGCGTTGGAAGACCATGGCGTGCCGCCCCTCGGCCGGTGCGGCCCACCGCACCGTGCCCGACGTCGGCGCGATCAGGCCATGCGCCAAGCGCAGCAGCGTGGTCTTGCCGGCGCCGTTGTGGCCGATCACGGCCGTGCGTGCACCGGGCGTCAAACGCAGTTCGCCGGTGGCCAGCAGCGTCCGGCCGCCGATTTCGTAGCGCGCGTCGTCGAAGATCAGCGGCAGGATCATCGCTCGGCGGCCCGCTTGAGTGCCGCGGCGAGCGCGTTCACCGCCAGGATCGTCGCCACGAGCACGAAGCCGAGGCCCAGCGCCAGCGGCAAATCGCCCTTGGACGTTTCGAGCGCGATCGCCGTGGTCATCGTGCGCGTGACGCCGTCGATGTTGCCGCCGACGATCATCACGGCGCCCACTTCGGCCGCGGCACGGCCGAAACCGGCGAGCACGACGGTGACCAGCGCGAAGCGCGTGTCCCACAGCAAGGTCGCCACGGCTTGCGCGGGGCGCGCGCCCAAAGAGGACAGCAAGTCGCGATATTCGCGCCAGGAATCCTCGACGATCTGACGGGCGAGCGCCGCAACGATCGGCAGGATCAGGATCGCTTGCGCGATAACCATCGCCGCGGGCGTGAACAGCAAGCCCAGGGGGCCCAATGGCCCCGCGCGCGACAGCAACAGGTAAACCAACAAGCCCACCACGACCGGCGGCAGGCCCATCATTGCGTTCAAAACGACGACCACCCCCGACCGGCCGGGGAAGTGTCGCAGCGCGATGAGCGCCCCCAACGGCAAGCCGATCAACGCCGCGATGGCCACGGCAAGCAGGCTGACCTGCAGCGAAAGGAAAATGATCGCGAAAAGCTTCGCGTCGCCCGCGGAAACCAGCCCAGCCGCCGCCGAGAATGCTTGCCAAAGATCGTTGCTCATCGCCGGTGGGACCGTGCTTTCCGGCAAACCCGGCGTCAACCCGACGATAGGACAGAACTTGCCGGTTTTTGCTGGAATATGCCAATTTGGCCTTATGGCGCCGATGACCCTGCTGGAAGCCGCGCGGTTCCTTCGTTTGAGCGAGCGTTCGCTCTACGCGCTGGCGCGCGCGCGCAAGGTTCCGTGCGCGCGCATCGGCGGAAAATGGCTGTTCGAGCGTGCGTTGCTTGAATCCTGGTTGCGCAAGCGCACCGATTTCGGGACGGATGGCGACGCGCTACTTGTCCCGCCGCCGATCCTCGCCGGCAGTCATGATCCGCTGCTCGAATGGGCGGTGCGCCGGTCGCGCTGTGGGCTCGCGCTCAAGCCCGGCGGATCGCTCGACGGGCTCGATGCGCTGGCGCGCAACGAAGCGCTCGTGGCCGGGGTGCACGTGGTCGATCCGGACAGCGGCGATTACAATCGCGCGGCGATCGACGACGCGCTGCCCGGACGCGACGTGGTCGCCATCGAATGGGCGGCACGCGAACAAGGGTTGATCCTGGCCGCAGGCAACCCGCACGGCATCGCGGATCTGTCCGGCGTCGTCGCCAAGCGCCTGCGCTTCGTGCCGCGCCAGGAACAGGCGGGCAGTCACGTGCTGTTCCTGCATTTGCTGAGCGAGGCGGGAATCGCGCTCGACGCGGTGACGCGCGCCGCCGATGCGGCGCTGTCGGAAAGCGACGTCGCCGCGTCGATCGTCGAAGGCAAGGCCGACGCCGGCTTCGGCATCCGCGCTTCGGCCGCGCAAGCCGGTCTGGGCTTCGTGCCGCTCGCGCGCGAGCGTTTCGATCTGGTGCTGCGCCGACGCGACTATTTCGAGCCGCCGATGCAGACCTTGCTCGCCTTCGCCCGCGGCGCGGAATTCGCCGCGCGCGCGGCGCGGTTGACCGGTTACGACGTGTCCGGCCTCGGCCGCGTCGTCCTCAACCGATGAAGCCCCGCCAGGAATAGGGTTGAAGCGGCGATGCTTCGGGGCCATCTTCAGCCCGCCATGGCCGACGACTTCCTCCTCAAACCGAACCCGACGGACGCGCGATTGTCCGCGCGCGTGCAAGGCCGCGACCAGACCGGTGCGGCGGTCGACATCTCCGTCGTCGTCGAACGGCCGCTGACGCTGTTTTTGAACGGCCGCGAGATCGTCACGATGATGACGATCGGCGACTATCCGCAGTATCTGGCGGTCGGTTATCTGCTGAACCAGAACATGCTCGCGGCGGACGACGAGATCGTCGGCGTCGAATTCGACGCCGAGACCGAAACGGTCGTGGTGCGCACCAAACGCGTCACCGACTACGAGGAGAAGCTGAAGAAGAAGACGTTGACGTCGGGCTGCGCGCAAGGGACCGCGTTCGGAGATCTGATGGAGCGCTTCGAGACGGTGACGCTGCCGACCGACGCGAAGCTGAAGACGTCGTGGCTTTATCGGCTGATGCGCAAGATCAACACCGCGCCGTCGCTCTATCTCGAGGCGGGAGCGATCCATGGCTGCGTGCTGTGCCAGGGCGACCGTCCGCTCGTCTATATGGAGGATGTGGGCCGTCACAACGCGGTCGACAAAATCGCCGGCTGGATGTTCCTCGAGAAATCCGACCCGGCCGACAAGATTTTCTACACGACCGGGCGGCTCACTTCGGAAATGGTCATCAAGACCGTTCGCATGGGCATCCCCATTCTGGTGTCGCGGTCGGGTTTCACGGCGTGGGGTGTGGATCTCGCGCGCAAGGCGAACCTGACGCTGATCGGGCGCGCGCGCGGCGCGCGGTTCGTGACGCTGGCGGGCGAGGGGCGCATCGAATACGACGCCGACGCGCGCGCGGTGGCCGAAGAGGACGCGGCCGCGCGCCGCAAGGGAGCGCGCGATGACGAATGATGTGGCCGGTATCGTGCTCGCCGGCGGTCTGTCGCGGCGCATGGGCGGCGGCGACAAATGCCTGCGCGATCTGGCGGGCAAACCGATCCTCGCGCATATCCTCGAACGCGCGACGCCGCAGGTCGGCAAGCTTGCGCTGAACGTCAACGGCGATCCCGCGCGTTTCGCGGCGTTCGGTCTGCCGTGCGTGCCCGACAGCGTCGAAGGCTTCGCGGGCCCGCTCGCGGGCGTGCTGGCGGGCCTCGATTGGGCGGCCGCGAACGCGCCCGACGCGAAATGGGTCGCGAGCTTCGCGTCCGACGCGCCGTTCCTGCCGACAGACTTGGTCGCGCGGCTGCGCGAGGCGGCGGCGCGCGAAGGCGCGGACATGGCGAGCGTGGCGAGTGCCGGCCAGACGCATCCGGTATTCGGTCTGTGGCCGGTCTCGTTGCGCGAGCAATTGCGCCATGCGTTGACGCAGGAAAAGATCTTCAAGGTCGATCTGTGGACCGCGCGCTATCGGCTCGCGGTCGTGGATTTTCCCGTCGGCGAGATCGACCCGTTCTTCAACGCCAACGCGCCCGAGGATTTGGCGCGCGCGCTGATGCATCTGGGCGCCGTGCCGCCCGTCGCCAAGGACGAGAAATTCCCCGTCGGTCTGTTCGTCCGCTCGGCGCCGCCGAAGACGCAATGGGGCGAAACCCAGTGGACGCCGCATTCGGTGATCGCGGGCGGCGCGCCGCTCGAACCGTGGAGCAAGGTCCGCGAAGAAGGCGAGACGACCGTCTGGTTCGCGGGCAACCACGTGCTCGAACTCTTCGTGGCCGAAACGATCATGTACAAAATGAATCTCGAGCAATACGAGCCCGGGATCTACGTCGTGCTGCGGCGCGATCCTTCGCTGCCGCCACCGGGCATCGTCGTGCGCCACGTGAGCGCGTCGCCGGGGGAGGGCGAGGCGTTTTCCGTCGACGGCGAACACATCGTCGCCAAAGTGGCCCTGCCGCCCGAGATCGGCGCGTGGCTGGCCGACTACATCACCGCCTATCACGTCGAGGAAACGTTCAAGAAACGCAAGCGCAGCAAGATCGATCCGCGCAAAGGCTTCGGGAAGGGCGCGGGCTCGAACGATTACGGCGCGTCCTTCGCCCAGAAGGAGAACCAGTCGTGAGCCGCGAGGGCGAATCCCGACTGGGCCGTTGGGCGCGGTTGAAGGCCGAGGCGCGGGCGGCCGAGCGCGAAGTGCCGCGCGAAGAAAAGCCGGTCGCGCCGATCGCGGCGGTTCCGCCGCCGACCGAGGCGGCGGTGGTCGCGCCGCCCGCCGGCGTGGATGCCGCCCCGGCGGCGGCTGAGACCGAACGCGACAAGGCGCCCGAACTGCCGCCCCTCGAAACGCTGACCGAGAAGTCCGATTTCTCTTTGTTCATGCGCGGCGGCGTTCCCGACGACGCGCGCAAAGCGGCGTTGCGGAAATTGTGGTCGGTCGATTCCCATTTCGCGCAGATCGACATTTCCGAGTGCCATTCGATCGACTTCAACGCCGTGCCGACATTCCCCGAGGGTTTGAAGAACACCATCTATCGCGTCGGTTCGGGCATGGTGGAAGCGATCGAGGAGATCGAACGCCTGGAACGCGAAGCCGCCGAGAAGGCGCAACTCGCCGCGGCCGGGTCCGATTCGAAGTCGAGCGACGCCGATTCGGCTGAAGATGGACCGGAATCGCCCGCATCCCCGTCGCCGCCGGCGAAAGCCTGACGCCGCGCGCCCGCCAAAAAGCCCCGATTTGTATGCCCAAAAAACGTGCTGCACTGCGGAAGTAGCGGAGTACGCCGGAATTGCTTGACGCGCGCGCCGCCAACTTGCTTTACTAAGTTGTTGGTGAGGCCCAATCCCCCTAGAAAATATGGGTTTTTCGCCAACATCGATCCATCGCCAAGTAAAAAACGACCCCCCGGGATGCGCCTGTTTTCGATCGACCCCACCAATTCGTTTGTAAGGGCCGCGGCATGAACGCCGACGCGTCGCTGCAAGCATTGGAGCGCGCCGTGGAACTGGCCGGTGGCCAGTCGGCGCTGGCGCGCGCGATCGGCAAGTCGCAAAGCCATATCTGGCACTGGTTGAAGGTGGCCAAGCGAGTTCCGGCCGAAGCGGCGGTGGCGATCGAAAAGGCGACCGGCATCCCGCGCCGCGAATTGCGGCCCGACCTTTACGCGCAAAGCGACGACATGACCTCCCCGAAGATGGAAAACGAGCAGAGCGCCGCCGAGATCGCCGACGAGGATATGCTGCGCGCGCAGCTTTACGCGCTGCTGGGTGAATTGCTGGCCGACATTCCGACGGCGCAGACTCTGGCGCGGGTGGGCGAATTGTCGGGCGATCCGGCGACCGAACTCGGCGAATCGGTCAACGCGCTCGCCGCCGTCGCGCGGAAGACGACCGCCCAACAGGCGTCGGACGAATATCACGATCTTTTCATCGGCGTGGCCGCGGGCGAGTTGCAGCCTTACGCGTCGGTTTATCTGACCGGCTTCCTGCACGAGAAGCCGCTTGCCGATCTGCGCGGCACGATGGGCGAGTTGGGCATCGCGCGCGCGGCCAAGCGCGCCGAACCCGAGGACCACATCGCTTCGTTGTGCGAAATGATGGCGGGCTTGATCGTCGGCGGCTTCGGCGCGCCGGCCGATCTCAAGACTCAGCGCGAATTCTTCGACCGGCACCTCGCCCCGTGGGCGGGCCGGTTCTTCGAGGATCTGGCCGCGGCGAAGGCCGCGCGCCTCTACATGCCGGTGGGACGCATCGGCAAATTGTTTTTGGAGATCGAACGCGAAGCCTTCGCGATGGACGCGTGAGGGCGGAGCGGAACGGCAATCCGGGAGAGGAAGAGGGCTCGAACATGGACAAGAACCCCGAAACGAAGGCGGCCAGCCGCCGCGACTTCTTCAAGAAGACGGGCCTCGGCGTCGCCGTCGCGGCCGGTGCGGCGGGTGCCGCGCCGGGTGCGGCGAAGGCGAGCGCGCCCGCGGCCGATGCCGCCGGCTACGCCGAGACGGCGCACGTGAAGACCTATTACGAGCTCGCGAAGTAAGGGAGGCGAGAGCATGTTGACCAAGAAATCCGCCAGCACGGCCGCCAAGGGCGGTCTTGCCAAGGCGCTCGCGGGCGCCTCGGGTGCCGCGATCGACCGCCGCGCGTTCCTGCGTCGGTCGGGCCTCGCCGTCGGCGGCGTCGCCGCCGCCGCTTCGCTGAAGCTCGGCACGGTCGAAGCCGCGGGCCGCATGGGTCCGCCGACGAACGCGCCGATCACGCGCGTCAAGAACATGTGCACGCACTGCTCGGTCGGTTGCACCGTCACCGCCGAGGTGCAGAACGGCGTGTGGACCGGTCAGGAGCCGTCCTTCGAATCGCCGATCAACCTGGGCGCGCACTGCGCCAAGGGTGCCGCGATCCGCGAGTTGGTCCACGGCGACCGTCGCTTGAAGTATCCGATGAAGCTGCAGAACGGCCGCTGGGTCCGCATGACCTGGGACCAGGCCGTCAACGAAGTCGGCGATCGCCTGCTCAAGATCCGCGAAACCAGCGGTCCGGACTCGGTCTACTGGCTCGGCTCGGCGAAGTTCACCAACGAGAGCGCGTATCTTAACCGCAAGTTCGCGGCCTTCTGGGGTACGAACAACATCGACCATCAGGCGCGCATCTGCCACTCGACGACGGTCGCCGGCGTGGCGCAGTCGTGGGGTTACGGCGCGCAGACCAACTCCTACAACGACATCCAGAAGTCGCGCTCGATCTTCCTGATCGGCGGCAACCCCGCCGAAGCGCATCCGGTGTCGTTGCTGCACGTCCTGCGCGGCAAGGAGCAGAACCAAGCGCCGATGATCGTGTGCGATCCGCGCTTCACGCGCACGGCCGCGCACGCGACCGAGCACGTGCGCCTGCGCCCGGGCACGGACATTCCGCTGATCTGGGGCATTCTGTGGCATGCGTTCCAGAACGGCTGGACGGACGAAGACTTCGTCAAGCGCCGCGTCTACGGTTGGGAGCAGGTCAAGGCCGAAGTCGCCAAGTATCCGCCGGAGGAAGTCGAGCGCATCACCGGCGTTCCGGGCGCGCAGCTGCGCCGCGTGGCGCAGACGCTGTGGAACAACCGTCCCTTCACCGTGATTTGGTGCATGGGCGGCACGCAGCATACGGTTGGCTCGGCCAACGTCCGCGCCTACTGCATCCTGAACATGAACTACGGCACGATCGGCGTTTCGGGCGGCGGCACGAACATCTTCCGCGGCCACTGCAACGTGCAGGGTGCGACCGATCTCGGCCTCGACGTTCTGAACCTGCCGAACTACTACGGCCTGACCGAGCAAGCGTGGCGCCACTTCGCCCGCGGCTGGGGCGTGTCGTACGAGTACATGCTCGGCCGGTTCAAGTCGAAGGCCCTGATGGAGATGCCTGGCACGCCGCAGTCGCGCTGGCATGACCTCGTGTTGGAGAACAAGGCCAACATCCAGGGCCAGACCGAAAACGTGAAGGGCATGGTGTTCTGGGGCCACGGCGCCAACACCCAGACCCGCGGTCCGGACGGCAAGAAGGCGATGGAGAAGGTCGATACGCTCGTCGTCATCGACCCGCATCCGGTGCAGATCCCGGTCATGGCGGCCGAACGCAAGGACGGCGTCTACCTGCTGCCGGCTTGCACCTCGCTCGAAATGGACGGCAGCCGGACGGCGTCGAACCGCTCGCTGCAGTGGGGCTACAAGGTCGTCGATCCGATCTTCGAATCGAAGAACGATCTCGAGATCATGTACCTCTTCGCCCGCAAGTTCGGCTTCGCGGATGAGATGTTCAAGAACATCAAGGTCGACGGCAACAAGCCGCTCGCCGAAGACGTTCTGCGCGAGATCAACCGGACCTGCTTCACCGCCGGCTACTCGGGCCAGAGCCCCGAGCGTCTGAAGGCGCACATGGCCAACCAGGAGGTCTTCGACAAGACCAACCTGAAGGCTCTGCGCGCCATTCCGGCGCGCGACGGCATGGCCGAGATCAAGGCGGGCGAGTTCTACGGTCTGCCCTGGCCGTGCTGGGGCAAGCCCGAGCACCGTCACACCGGCACACACATCCTGTACGACATGTCCACGCCGGTCGCCGAAGGCGGCGGTTCGTTCCGCGCGCTGTTCGGCGCCGAGTTCCAAGGCCAGTCGCTGCTGGCCGACGGGCTCTACCCGAAGGGCGCCGAGATCAAGGACGGTCACCCGCACTTCACCTACGGGATGCTCAAGCGTCTGGGTTGGGACAAGGACCTGACCGAGGCCGAGCGCAACGAGGTCGAGGAGATCGGGCGGATGGTGTTCGGCGGCAACGTCGACAACGTCACCTGGAACTTCGACACGTCGGGCGGCATCATCCGCGTCGCCATCGCGCATGGTTGCAACCCGAAGGGCAACGGCCGCGCCCGCGCCCATGTGTGGAACTTCCCCGATCCGGTGCCGACGCACCGCGAACCGCTGTACTCGCCGGACCGCCAGATGGTGGCGAAGTATCCGACCTATACGGACCGGATGCTCCATCGCGTGCCGACGCTCTTCAAGTCGATCCAGGACAAGGCGATCGAGAACAACGTCGACCGGCGTTTCCCGATCGTGCTGACTTCGGGCCGACTGGTCGAGTACGAGGGCGGCGGCGACGAAACCCGCTCGAACAAGTGGCTTGCCGAACTCCAGCAGGTCTCGTTCGTCGAGATCAATCCGGCCGACGCGCGCCGGATCGGCGTCAAGAACAACGACGACGTCTGGCTGTTCGGGCCGGAGAACAACGCCAAGATCAAGATCAAGGCGCTGGTCACCGAGCGCGTGGGCCGCGGCGTCGCGTGGATGCCGTTCCACTTCGCGGGTCACTGGATGGGCAAGGACATGCGCTCGTCCTACCCGCAAGGCACCGACCCCATCGTGCTGGGCGAAGCCGTGAACACCGCGACGACCTACGGCTACGACCCGGTCACGCAAATGCAGGAAACCAAGACCACCTTGTGCCGTATCGAGAAGGCCTAAGGGATAGGGAGCGAATCAAATGGCTCGTATGAAGTTCCTCCTCGACGCCGAGCGCTGCATCGAATGCAACGCCTGCGTCACCGCGTGCAAAAACGAACACGAGGTTCCCTGGGGCATCAACCGCCGGCGCGTCGTCACGCTGAACGACGGCAAGCCGGGTGAACGGTCGATCTCCATGGCGTGCATGCACTGCTCGGACGCGCCGTGCATGGCCGTCTGCCCGGTCGACTGCTTCTACAAGACCGCCGAAGGCGTGGTCCTGCACTCCAAGGACCTTTGCATCGGTTGCGGCTACTGCTTCTACGCGTGCCCGTTCGGCGCGCCGCAGTACCCGCAAGCGGGCAATTTCGGCAGCCGCGGCAAGATGGACAAGTGCACCTTCTGCGCGGGCGGTCCGGAACCCTCGAACACGGCGCAGTCGTTCCAGAAGTACGGCCGCAACCGTCTGGCCGAGGGCAAGTTGCCGCTGTGCGCGGAAATGTGCTCGACCAAGGCGCTGCTGGCCGGCGACGGCGACGTGATCGCGGGCATCTACCGCGAACGCGTGGTCACGCGCGGCTACGGCTCCGGCGCTTGGGGCTGGGCGACCGCCTACGGCGACGGCGTCCGGTCCTGACGGACTGGCGGGCTCCGCCGATGCGGAGCCCGATGGGATGAAGGTGGCGCATGGGATGCGCCACCTTTTCCCGTACCGGCCCAGTACAAACAACAACGCGAGCCCCGAACGGCTCGCAAGGAAACACCGCCATGTCGCAAGGCAATCGTACGATCCTCTGGTTCCTGTTCGGCCTTCTCCTCGTCACCGCCGTCGGCTTTTCGGCGCGCGACGCGGGCAAGCCCGACGGCCAAAAGGGCAGCTATCTGGGCCGCGAGGTCCGGCAGGATCAGCCCGTTCCGGCGCCCGCGCGCGATGCGCTCGCCGGTCGCGCCGAAGCCGGCCAGCGTTTCTGATCCTTCGCGCCCCCCGAACCAAGCCACGGGAGTTTTCCCAATGACCATTTTCGCTTCCCTTCGCGGTGCGGCCCTCGCGGCCCTCGCGGTCGTCTGCGCCGCCGCTTTGTCGCCCGCTTCGGCGCAGGCGCCGGCCGCCCCCGCGCCGGTCCGTTCTGAGGCCGCGCCCGCGTTCTCCGCGCCGGCGAACGAGCGCATCCCGCCCGCCTTCACGGGCACCTATCAATCGCCCACGCAGCGTCCGGACGTCGGCCTGATGGCCAACGACACCGAATTGCTGCGCGCGCTGCTGCCGACGCGCGGTCAGGTCACGATCCCCGACCAGAAGCTCGCCACGCTGATCCAGCCGGCGGGCCGCGACTGGCGCGAGACGATCAAGGGCCCGATCCGCGTTTGGGGTTCGTGGCTGATCCTCGGCATGTGCTGCGTTCTGATCGCCTTCTATCTGCTGCGCGGCAAGATCATGATCGACTCGGGCATGTCGGGCCGAACGATCGAACGCTTCAACCCGTTCGAGCGTTTCATCCATTGGATGACGGCGGGCTCGTTCGTCGTGCTCGCGTTGTCGGGTCTGAACATCACCTACGGCCGCTACGTGCTGCTGCCGTTGTTGGGGCCCGAGGCGTTCACTTCGCTGTCGATCGCCTTCAAGTACGCGCACAACTACCTCGCCTTCCCGTTCATGCTGGGCGTGCTGTTGATGCTGGTCACCTGGATCCGCTTCAACATTCCCAGCAAGGTCGATCTGCAGTGGATCGCGGTCGGCGGCGGGCTGTTCAGCAAGGGCGTCCATCCGCCGGCGGACAAGTTCAACGCGGGCCAGAAGGTCATTTTCTGGTCGGTCGTCGCGGGCGGCGTGGCGCTGTCGGTCACCGGCGTGTGGCTGATGTTCCCGTTCTACTTCGGGGACGTGGCCTCCATGCAGCTGATGCAGGTGATCCACGCGATCGTGTCGCTGATCCTGATCGCGGTCGTGATCGCGCACATCTACATCGGCTCGATCGGCATGGAACAGGCGTTCGACGCCATGTCCACCGGTCAGGTCGACGAGAACTGGGCCAAAGAGCACCACGGCATTTGGCTCGCCAAGGTCAAGGGCACGCCGATGCCCAAGATGGGCCACGACTGAGGCCCGCCTTCGAGGGGGCCCGGAGCCGTTCCACGGTTCCGGGCCCTTTTTCTTTTCCGGATATCCGAAATGATCCGCCGCCTTCTCTTCGCGACGCTCCTCGTGCTTTCCGCACCGGCCGCGGCCGAGTTGCAGGGGCACGGCGCCATGGTCAACGCGGTGGCCGTGTCGCCCGATGGACGGCGCGCGTTGACCGGATCGTGGGACTATTCGGTGCGGCTGTGGGATCTGGCCGCGCATAAGGAACTCAAAGCCCTCGAAGAGCACACCCAAAGCGTCAATGCCGTCGCGTTCCTGCCCGACGGCCGGCGCGGCATGTCGGGTTCTTTCGACGGCACGATTCTTCTCTGGGATCTCGAGACCGGAAAGGTCGAGCGCAAATTCGAAGGCCATCGGGCGAGCGTGGCGGGGCTTGCCGTGTCGCGCGACGGACGGCGCGCGTTCTCGGCCAGTTGGGACCGCACGCTGCGCCTGTGGGACGTCGCCGCGGGCCGTTCGTTGCGCGTGTTCGAAGGGCACACGCAGAACGTCAACGCCGCGCTGATCCTGCCCGACGGCCGGAGCGGCGTTTCGGCGAGCTACGATCTCACGATCCGGTTGTGGAACCTCGAAACCGGCGAGGCGCTCGGCGTTCTCGAAGGACACACGAATTCGGTCAACGCGCTGGCGATTTCGGCCGACGGGAAAATCCTCGCCTCGGGCTCGACCGACGGCACGGTGCGGCTGTGGGATCTCGCCGCGCGGACGGAACTGCGCGTGCTCGAAGGCCATCGCGGTTTCGTCACCTCGGTCGCGCTGACACCCGACGGCAAGCGTCTGCTTTCCGGCGGCGGGGACCGCACGTTCCGGCTGTGGGACGCGGAGACGGGCCGCCAACTGCGCAACATGCAGGGGCATCGGCGGCCGGTCTGGAGCGTGGCGTTCTCGCCCGACGGGCGGCGCGGCCTATCGGCGGGCTACGACGAAGTCGTGAAAATCTGGGACCTCGCCACGGGCGAGGAAGTTCCGGCGCCGCAATAGCGTATGCTGCCGGGATGATCGATTCCGGCGAATTGGCCGCCCGTCTGGAAGCGCTGGCCGACCTCGTGCGCGCGGGGCGCGCGGCGGAGGCGTTGCCCGGCATCGACGCGGTTCTTGCCGCCCGGCCGTCGTTGGGCCTCGCGCATTTTCTCATGGGCGTTGCGTTGCTGGGCTTGGGCCGGGCGGTGGAGGCGGCCGATGCCGGTGACCGCGCGGCGGCCCTCGATCCGGTCAACGGCGACGCGTTGTGGCTTGCCCTCGTTGCGCGCGATTTGGCCGGGGACTTGGACGGCGCTATCGCCCGCGCCCGAGAAGGGACGAAGCGTCACCCCGAACGCGTCGATTTCGGCACGATGCTGGCGTTGCTGTCGGATCGCGCGGGCGCGCCCGCGCAGGCTTACGATGCGGCGCGCGCGGCACGCGACCGGCATCCGTCGGATGCCAAAGCGGCGTTCGTGCATGCCATGCAAGCGCAGAAAGTTTGGCGCTTGGCGGAGGCCGAAGCCGGTTTCGCGCGTACGGCCGAACTCGATTCCGGATCGGTGGACGCGCAGTTCGGCCTTGGCAATTGCGCGCTGGAGGAGGGGCGGTTCGCCGACGCGAACGCCGCCTACGAGCGCGCTTTGGCGTTGCGGCCCGATTACGAGCCCGCGTGGCTCAACCGGCTTTACGCCGCCAACTACGATCCGGCGGTCGACGCGGCCGCGCGCCGCGCGTTGCACGAGGCTTGGGCCGCGAAGTTCGCGGCGCCGCATTTCCCGGCCGCGCCGCCGGTGGCGCGCGATCCCGGCAAACGCTTGCGCGTGGGCTATGTGTCCGGCGATTTCCGAACGCATTCGGTCGCGCCGTTCGTCCGGCCGCTGTTCCGTCACCACGATCGCGCGGGTTTCGAGGTCGTGGCCTATTCCAATGTCGAAAAGCCGGACGGCGAAACCGAGGCGCTGCGCGCGCTCGCCGACGAATGGCGGCCGATCTTCGGGATCGACGACGATGCGGCCGCAGCCCAAATCCGCGCTGACGGGATCGACATCCTCGTCGACTTGGCCGCACATACCGCCGGCAATCGGCTTGGCGTGTTCGCGCGCAAGCCGGCGCCGGTGCAGGCGAGTTGGCTCGGCTATTGCGGCACGTCGGGCTTGCGCGCGATCGACTGGTTCCTGACCGATCGCCATATCGTGCCGGACGGCCATGAAGCCGCCTTCACGGAAGGCGTCTGGCGCATGGACCACGCCTACGCTTTCGAACCGCAAGCCGCGTTGCCGGCCGTCGCGCCGTCGCCCGGTCTCGCGGGCGGTGCGATAACGTTCGGACATTTCGGGCGGCTCGCCCGTCTCAACGACGGCGTATTGCGAGTATGGGCGCGCGTGCTTGCCGCCGTGCCGGGATCGCGGCTGATGCTCAACACGTTGGCGCTGAACGATGCGGCCGTACGCGCGCGGCTGGCCGCGCGCTTCGCCGCGAACGGCGGTGATCCCGCCCGGCTCGACCTCGCATCCACCCATCCCCAACCGGCGACGTGGGCGGCATACGCGCGCATCGACATCGCGCTCGATCCATTCCCGTTCAACGCCGGGGCCACGACGTTCGAGGCATTGTGGCTGGGCGTGCCGGTTCTGACGCTCGATTCCACGCCGCCGTTCGGGCGGATGGGGGCTTCGATTCTGCGCGCGGCCGGCATGGCCGACTGGGTTGCGGCCGACGCCGACGCGTATGTCGCCCGCGCCCGGCGCGCGGCGGCCGATCCGGCGGGGCTGGCGACCCTTCGTGCGAGCCAACGCGACCGCTTGCGGGCTTCGCCCTTGCTCGACGGGCCGGGCTTCGTACGCGGCTTCGAAGCGGCTTTGCGGGCAATATGGGCACGCGCCGCAGCCCGCTAAGCCGCTGACCCAAAAGCCGTTAGGGTGCCGCTTGCATTCGCGGGGTGGGTGGGGTAAACGCTCGGCCGCGTCGCCGGGCATCCCGCTCGTCCGACAGCAACCCTCACGCGGGACATTCCGTCTTCCGGCGCCATAGGCCGGAAGTCGTTCCGGTGCCGGTCCCCTCGGGGTTCGGTGCTCGTCCCGCGGCGGATCAACCGGAGAAAGGATACCTCGCCGATGGCGATTCCGAGCTTTACGATGCGTCAGCTGCTCGAAGCGGGCGTGCATTTCGGCCACCAGACCCGTCGCTGGAACCCGAAGATGGCGCCGTTCCTGTTCGGCGTGCGCAACAACATCCACATCATCGACCTGCAACAGACCGTGCCGATGCTCGACCGCGCGCTGCAAGCCGCGCGCGACGTCGTGTCGGGCGGCGGGCGCGTGCTGTTCGTCGGCACCAAGCGCCAGGCGCAGGAACCGATCGCCGAATCCGCCAAGCGTTGCGGCCAGTATTACGTGAACCACCGGTGGCTGGGCGGCATGCTCACCAACTGGAAGACGATCTCCAACTCGATCAAGCGTCTGCGCGAGATCGACGAGCAGGTCGTGGGCGAGACCTCGGGTCTCACCAAGAAGGAATTGCTGTTCATGACGCGCGAGAAGGAAAAGCTCGAGCGTTCGCTGGGCGGCATCAAGGAAATGGGCGGCCTGCCCGATCTGCTGTTCGTGATCGACACCAACAAGGAGTCGATCGCGGTCGAAGAAGCGCGCCGCCTCGGCATTCCGGTGATCGCGGTTCTCGACTCGAACTCGGATCCGAAGGGCGTCACCTCCCCGATCCCGGGCAACGACGACGCGCTGCGCGCGATCCAGACCTATTGCGACCTCATGGCGGGCGCCGTCCTCGACGGGTTGCAGGCCGAAATGAAGGCCGCGGGCGTGGACGTGGGCGCCGCAGTGCAGGCGCCGGCGGAAACCGTCGCGGCCGAAGCGCCGGCCGCGGAAGGCGCCGAAGCGCCGGTCGTCGACAAGGACGCCGCTGCCGCCGAGGCGAAGGCCGCGCCGAAGAAGCCGCGCGCCAAGAAGCCCGCCAAGGAGAAGGCGTCGGCCGAGTGATCGGCCGGCACCTTCCGTTTCAACGAATTCGTTAGAGGAACACGATGGCCGAAATCACCGCCGCCCTCGTCAAGGAACTGCGCGAGAAGAGCGGCGCAGGCATGATGGATTGCAAGCGCGCGCTCACCGAGAGCAACGGCGACCTGGAGGGCGCGGTCGATTGGCTGCGCAAGAAGGGTCTCGCCGCCGCCGCCAAGAAGGCCGGGCGCATCGCCGCCGAAGGTCTGATCGGCGTGGCGTCGTCGGGCACGACCGGCGCCGCCGTCGAGGTCAACTCCGAGACCGATTTCGTCGCGCGCAACGACGGCTTCCAGGATTACGTCCGGACGGTTGCGACGGTCGCGCTCGGCGCGGGCGGCGACGTCGAAAAGCTGAAGACGGCCGCCTATCCGAGCGGCAGCACGGCCGCCGACGCGCTGACGGCGCTCGTGGCGAAGATCGGCGAAAACATGTCGCTTCGCCGCACGGCGGCGTTGACCGTCAAGGACGGCGTGGTCGCGACCTACATGCACGCATCCGTTTCGCCCGGCTTGGGCAAGATCGGCGTGCTCGTCGCGCTGGAAAGCGCGGGCGACAAGGAGAAGCTGCTTGCGCTGGGCAAGCAGATCGCCATGCACATCGCCGCGGCGAACCCGCAGGCGCTGGACATTTCCTCGGTCGATCCTGCCGCGCTCGCGCGCGAGAAGGCCGTGTTGACCGAGCAGGCCGCCGCGTCCGGCAAGCCCGCCGCCGTCATCGAAAAGATGGTCGAAGGCCGGGTGCGCAAGTACTACGAAGAGACCGTGCTGCTCGAGCAGGTCTACGTCGTGGACGGCGAAAGCCGCGTGAAGGACGTGATCGCGAAGACCGCCAAGGAACTCGGCGTCGCGGTCGCGTGCACGGGTTTCGTGCGCTACGGCTTGGGCGAAGGCATCGAGAAGAAGACGGAAGACTTCGCGGCCGAAGTCGCGGCCCAGCTCAAATCCTGAACCCGAACCCGGGAGCGCGCGGATGGCGATCAAGTACAAGCGCGTGCTGCTGAAGATTTCGGGCGAGGTGTTGGCCGGGCCCGGCGGGCACGGCCTTCACCCCGAAACCATCGACCGCATCGCGGCCGATGTGAAGGAAGTGGTCGATCTCGGCGTCCAGGTTTGCCTGGTCATCGGGGGCGGCAACATCTTCCGCGGTCTCGCGGGCGCCAAGAAGGGCGTCGAGCGCGCGCATGGCGACTACATGGGCATGCTCGCGACGGTCATCAACGCGCTGGCGTTGCAAAACGCGCTCGAAGGACTGGGCGTGTCGACGCGCGTGCAATCCGCGATTCCGATGGCGTCGATCGCCGAGCCCTACATCCGGCGCCGCGCGATGCGGCACATGGAGAAGGGCCGCGTGGTCATTTTCGGCGCGGGCACCGGCAACCCGTTCTTCACGACCGATACGGCCGCCGCGTTGCGCGCCTCGGAAATGGGGTGCGACGCCCTGCTGAAGGGCACCAAGGTCGACGGCGTCTATTCCGCCGATCCGGCCAAGGACCCCGCCGCCAAGCGCTACGACAAGCTCGGCTACAAGGAAGTGCTCGAGCGCGACCTCGGCGTCATGGACGCCGCCGCGATCGCGCTCGCCCGCGAAAACCGCATTCCCATTCTCGTCTTTTCCATCCAGAATCCCGGCGGATTCGCCCGGATCATGAAGGGCGAGGGGACGCACACGCTGGTCGCCGATTGAGGCGCGCCGCGAACGCGCCCGGCGCCGATTGAGAGGGAACGAACATGTCCGCCACCGCCGATATCGAAGAATTGCGCCGCCGCATGACCGGGGCCATGGATCAGCTCAAGAAGGAATTCGCCGGTCTGCGCACGGGCCGGGCGAACGCCAACATGCTCGATCCGGTCCAGGTCGAGGCCTATGGCAGCCCCATGCCGCTCGCCCAATGCGCGACCGTCTCGGCGCCCGAGCCGCGCATGCTGACCGTCCAGGTTTGGGACAAGGGGCTGGTCAAGTCGGTCGAGAAAGCGATCCGCGAGGCCAATCTTGGCCTCAATCCGATGACCGACGGCCAGTTGATCCGCATTCCGATGCCGCCGATGACCGAAGAGCGGCGCAAGGAATTGGGCAAGATCGCCAAGAATTACGCCGAGGCGGCGCGCGTGTCCGTCCGTAACGTCCGCCGCGACGGCATGGACGGCCTCAAAGCCGCCCTCAAGGACGGCAAGATGACCGAGGACGAGAACCGCAAAAAGCAGACCCAGGTCCAGACCCTGACCGACGAGTTCATCAAGAAGGTGGACGAACAACTCGCGGCCAAGGAAAAGGACATCATGGCGGTCTGAGCCGCCGGTTTCCCGTTCATCGGAGCAATCATGGCCGATTCGGCCCAGATCCCCCGCCACGTCGCCATCATCATGGATGGCAACGGACGTTGGGCCAAGGCGCGGGGCCTGCCGCGCGTCGCCGGTCACAAGCGCGGGGCCGAGGCCGTGCGGCGTGCCGTGGCGGCGGCCGGCGAGTTGGGCGTGCGCTATCTGACCCTGTTCGGCTTCTCCTCCGAGAATTGGAAGCGCCCGCTCGACGAGATCACCGATCTCATGGGGCTGCTGCGGGTCTATCTGCGTTCCGAACTCGCCGAACTGCACACCAAGGGCGTGCGCGTGCGCGTCATCGGCGAACGCGCGCGCCTCGCACCCGACATCCAAGCCCTGATCGAGCAATCCGAGCGGATGACGGCGGCCAACGACCGGTTGGACTTCGTGATCGCGCTGTCCTACGGCGCTCGGGCGGAGATCGCGCGCGCCGCGCGCGCGCTGGCGCACGAAGCCAAGGCCGGAAAAATCGATCCCGAAACCATCGGCGAAGCCGACGTGGCGCGCCATTTGTTCACCGCCGACATCCCCGATCCGGACCTGCTGATCCGCACCAGCGGCGAAAAGCGGATATCGAACTTCCTGCTGTGGCAGGCGGCGTATGCGGAGTTCGTGTTCCTCGATGTGCTGTGGCCGGATTTCGACCGTGGCCATTTCGAAGCCGCGATCGCCGAATTCGGCACGCGCGAGCGCCGCTACGGCGCCATCGTGGGATGATCCTCGCCGCCCCGTCCGCGCTGCGCCAGCGCGTGGTGTCGGGCGTCGTGCTGGTGGGCGTGGCGCTCGCCGGCCTGTTTTCGGGCCGCGAAGTCTTCGAAATCATGCTGGCGTTGGGCGGGGCCGTTCTCGCGTGGGAATGGACGCGCTTGGTGAGCGGCGGCCGTTTCGGTTCGACCGGCTTCGCCGTCGCCGCAGCGGCGCTTGCCGCCGGGGCCGCGGCGGCGGTGGCCCGGCCGGGCATCGGTTTGGCGCTGTGCGGGGTCGGGGCGGCGGTGGTCTATGTGTTCGCCAGTACCGGCGGTCGGGACCATCCCAAATGGCTCGCCGCCGGTCCCGTCTATATCGGGGCACCGATCGTCGCCTTGATTTGGTTGCGTGGCGACGACGCGGCGGGGCTCGAAACTATTCTTTGGCTGATGGCGTGCGTTTGGGCGACCGATACCGGCGCCTATTTCTTCGGCCGGGCGATCGGGGGGCCGAAACTGGCCCCCGCCTTTTCGCCCAACAAGACATGGGCCGGTTTGTTCGGGGGGATGGCTTGTTCGGCCGGCGTCGCCGTTCCGGCGGTTTGGCTGGTTCCGGCGGGACCGCCGGCCATGGCGCTGGCCGTTGCCGGGGCGGCTATCGCGGTGGTGGCACAGGCCGGCGATCTGCTCGAGTCTTTCGTCAAACGGCGTTTCGGCGCCAAGGACAGCGGCACGCTGATTCCCGGCCATGGCGGCTTGTTCGATAGGGTGGACGGCCTGCTGACCGCAGCGGTCGCCATGGCGCTGTTCCAATGGACGACCGATGCGCGGATACTGTTCTGGCCATGAAGCGCGTCAGCATCCTCGGGGCCACCGGATCGGTCGGGCGTAGCACGGTCGATCTGATCGCGCGCGCGCCCGACCGCTTCGCCGTCGAGGCGCTGACCGCCAATCGCGACGTGGCAAGGCTGGCCGAGCAGGCCAAAGCGCTCGGCGCCAAATTCGCCGCGGTCGCCGACCCTGCCGCGTATGGCGATCTCAAGGCGGCGCTGGCCGGTTCCGGGATCGAGGCGGGGGCCGGGCCCGAGGCGGTCGTGGAGGCCGCCCTTCGCCCGGCCGATTGGGTCATGGCCGCGATCGTCGGGGCGGCGGGGCTCGCCCCGACGCTGGCCGCGATCCGTCAGGGCAAAACGGTCGGTCTCGCCAACAAGGAAACGCTCGTGTGCGCGGGCGCACTCGTGACCGCGGAAGTCGCCAAATCCGGCGCGACGCTGATCCCCGTGGACAGCGAGCATTCGGCCATCTTCCAAGTCTTCGACGCGGCGCGGATCGACCGGGTCGCACGGTTGATCCTCACCGCCTCGGGCGGGCCGTTCCGGACCTGGCCATTGGAAAAGATGCGCGATGTGACCCCTGCCCAAGCGGTTGCGCATCCCAACTGGTCGATGGGGGCGAAGATCTCGGTCGACTCCGCGACAATGATGAACAAAGGCCTCGAAACAATTGAGGCATATCACCTTTTTCCGGTTGGCGCGGAGCGGATCGACGTGATCGTCCACCCGCAATCGGTCATCCATTCGATGGTCGAGTATGCGGATGGCTCGGTGCTCGCTCAGCTGGGAACGCCCGACATGCGCACGCCCATCGCCGTCGCTTTGGCCTGGCCCGATCGGATGGCTGCACCGGTTCCGCGCCTTGATCTCGCAAAAAACGCGAACTTAACCTTCGAAGATGCTGATCCGATTAGATTTCCCGCCTTGCGCTTGTCGCGGGAAGCCTTGCGCGAAGGGGGGGCGGCACCTACATTGCTGAATGCTGCCAACGAGGTGGCCGTGGCCGCCTTTTTGGCCGGTCGGATCGGGTTTTTGGATATCGCGGCGTGCGTGGAGGCGGTTTTGAGCCACGCGCGGCCGGCGGCACCGGCCGACCTTGCCGCGGTCGGCGAACTGGATGCGGCTGCCCGGCGGGCAGCCGAAACTTGGATCGGGAAGGCGGCGTAAGCCCATGAATCTCGTCGATTACCTGCTGCCGTTTCTGCTCGTGCTGACGGTGCTGATTTTCGTCCACGAGCTCGGGCATTATTGGGTCGCCAAACGCTGCGGGGTGAAGGTCGAAACGTTTTCGATCGGCTTTGGGCGCGAATTGGTGGGGTGGACCGACAAATCCGGGACGCGTTGGAAGATCGCCTGGCTGCCGCTCGGTGGTTACGTGAAAATGTTCGGGGACGCCGATGCGGCCTCCACGCCGGCCGAAGGCGTCAAAACAATGTCCGCCGACGAACGCGCGGTCTCGTTTTTCCACAAAACCTTGCGCCAGCGCGCGGCGATCGTGGCCGCCGGACCGGCGGCGAATTTCCTGCTGGCGATCGTTTTGTTCGCAGGCGTTTTCGCGTTCGTGGGGCAGCCTTTCACGCCCGCACGCGTGGGCGGGATCGTCGAAGGATCGGCCGCCGAGCGCGCTGGGCTGCAACCGGGCGACATGATCGTCGAGATCAACGGCAGCCGGATCGAACGGTTCGAGGATATCCAGCGGATCGTCCAGTTGAATTTGGACCGTCGGCTCGACTTGGCCGTCGAGCGCGACGGCCGCCGGGTGACGCTCGAAGCCACGCCGGTCGTGACCCAGGAAACCGACCGGATGGGCAATCCCGTGCGCATCGCGCGGCTCGGGATCCGCGGCCAGGGCGTGGCGTTCAAGCGTCATGGCCCCGGGGAAGCGGTCTGGCGCGGCACGCTGGAGGTGTGGAATCAGACCGCCGGTACGCTCAAGGCGCTTGGCCAGATGATCGCCGGCAGCCGCGGGACCGAGGAACTGGGGGGGCCCATCCGGATCGCCCAAATGTCGGGCGAGGTCGCCCAAGGCGGCTGGGCCAGCCTGATTGTGTTCATCGCGGTTTTGTCGGTCAATCTGGGCCTGATCAATCTGTTCCCAATCCCGATGCTCGATGGCGGGCATCTGCTGCTCTACGGGGCCGAAGCGGTGCGCGGTAAGCCTTTGCCGGAGAAGGCTGTCGATTACGGTTTCCGGATCGGCTTCGCTTTGGTTATAACCCTCATGATTTTCGCGACTTGGAATGACCTCGTCCACACGGGCGCGGTCAGGTTCCTAGTCGGACTCGTCTCTTGAACCGGCATCTCGTGATTTGGGGGCCGGATTCGGGTATGACGGAGCGTCGGAGTCGTCCCTCACCGGGCGACGACGAGGTTTATGCGGTTGACGGGACACGGATTTGACGGGACGCATGGCGCACGGGACGGCACTGGGACGTTGGAGCGGTCGATTGGCGGCGGTCGCCGTCGCGCTTCTGTTCGCGGCGACGCCCGCTGCGGCGCAATTCGTCTCGCCGCGCACGGCGACTGCGGGCACGGTTCAGGAAATCCGCGTCGAAGGCACGCAGCGCATCGCGCCGGAAACGGTTCGCTCCTACGTGACGTTGCAACCCGGCGACGCGCTCGACCCCGAGGGCTTGGATCGATCGTTGAAGGCGCTGTTCGGGACCGGTCTGTTCGCGGATGTTGCGTTGCGCCAGGAAGGCGGGGCGCTGGTCGTTCGGGTCGTCGAGAACCCGATCGTCAACCGCATCGCGTTCGAGGGCAATCGCCGCCTGAAGGACGAGCAGATCACGCCCGAAATCACGCTGAAGCCGCGGACGGTCTTCACGCGCGCCAAGATACAGGCCGACGTGAAGCGCCTGCAGGACATCTATCGCCGTACCGGCCGGTTCGCCGCGACCGTCGAGCCCAAGATCATCCAATTGCCGCAGAACCGCGTCGACGTCGTGTTCGAGATCGACGAAGGGGCGATTACCGGGATCCAGCGCATCAATTTCGTCGGCAATCGCAGCTTCGCCGATGGCACGTTGCGCGAGCAAATCCAGACCCGCGAATCGCGCTGGTACCGCTTCCTGTCGTCCGACGACGTATACGATCCCGATCGTCTGTCGTTCGACCGCGAATTGCTGCGCAAGTATTACCTGTCTTACGGCTATGCGGATTTCCGAGTCGTTTCGGCGATCGCCGAACTCACGCCGGATCGCGAGGGGTTCCAGGTCACGTTCACCCTCGACGAGGGAGAGCGCTACCGTTTCGGCAAGATCGATGTCGTATCCCAGATCCGCGATCTCAAGCGCGAGGATCTGATCGACCGTGTCGCGCCGTCCGAGGGGTCCTGGTACGACGCCGACAAGGTCGAGGCGACCGTAACCGGCCTGTCCGATTTCGCGGCGCAGCGCGGCTTCGCCTTCGCCGAAGTGCGCCCGCGCGTGTCGCGCGACCGCGAAGCCCGGACGATTTCGGTGATCTTCGAAGTCCAGGAAGGTCCGCGCGTCTACGTCGAGCGGATCAACATCGTGGGCAATGTGCGCACGACCGACAAGGTCATCCGCCGTGAATTGACGCTGGTCGAGGGCGATGCGCTCAACACGGCGAAATTGCGCCGGTCGCGCGATCGGATCCGCGGTTTGCAGTTCTTTGATCGCGTCGAAATTACGAACGTGCCCGGCGACGCCCCGGATCGATCGGTCGTCAATGTCGAAGTGCAGGAAAAATCGACCGGCGAAGTCTCCTTCGGCGTCGGTTATTCGACGTCCGACGGGCCGTTGTTGGATGTGTCGCTTCGCGAACGCAATCTTCTGGGGCGCGGTCAGGACATCCGCGTCGGCGGCACGTTGTCCGGGCGCCGGCAGCAGGTCGATTTCTCGTTCACGCATCCGTACTTCATGGATCGCAACATGTCGGTCGGCTTGGACGCCTTCCGCATGCAGCGCGATTTCCAGCGCGAGTCCGGTTACGACTACCGCACGACCGGCGTCGTGCCGCGATTGAGCTATCCGATCACGGAGTTCCTGGCGCAGGAGGTGCGCTATACGCTTCGGAACGACGAAATCACGAACGTTGCCGCTGGCGCATCGACGATCGTTCAGGACGCCGCAGGCAGCATCGTGCTTTCCAGTGTCGGCCATTCGACGCTCTACGACCGCCGTGACGACCGGCAAGATCCGACCGACGGATATTTCCTTCGTTTGTCGAATGACGTCGCGGGGGCCGGCGGTAACGCGAAGTTCCTGCGTTCGGGCTTGGCGGCCGGGTTCTTTTACCCCGTGGCGCCGGAATATGTTCTCGCTCTCAGCGGTGAAGCGGGACACATCTTCGGCTTGAGCGACGACCGCGTGCGGCTGCAGCACCGGTACTTCCTCGGCGGCGACAATCTTCGCGGTTTCCGCAGCCAGGGCGTCGGTCCGCGTGATCGGGCGACCGGCGGCGCCATCGGCGGCAACACGTTCTATGTTGGAACGGCCGAGCTTCAGTTCCCAACCGGCTTGCCGCGGGAATTCGGTCTGCGCGGGTCGTTCTTCACCGAAGCGGGTTCGCTGTGGAGCTTCGACCGGCCGGGCGCGGGGCGCCCCGGTGCGACGGCGGCTGTGGACGACGACAGCACCTTGCGCGTCAGCGCGGGCGCGGGGCTGTTGTGGCGCTCGCCGTTCGGTCCCATCCGCGTGAGCGTCGCGAGAGCAATCCAAAAGCAAGAATACGATCGGACGGAGCTTTTGCGCTTCCAGTTCGGATCGCGCTTCTAGGTTTTCGAGAGGATATCGACATGTCGCCCAAGTCGTTCCGCGCGCGTGCCGCGCGTTTGGCCGCCTTCGCCGTCGTTGCGCTGGCTTTCGGCGCCGCCCCCGTTCTCGCGCAGCAGCAGCAGCCCCAACAGCGCCAAGCGCCGGCCCAGCCGCGCCCGGCGCAACCCGCGGCGCCCGCGCCGGCCGCATCGACCGAACTGCCGCCGCGCGGCACGGCCGTCGTGTTCCTGGATATCGATGTGATCATGCGCCAGTCGACGGCCATGCAGAACATCAACACGCAAGCCGAGCGCCAGCGCACGACGCTGCAGAACGACGCCCAGCGCCAGGAAAACGAATTGCGCCGCGCCGACGAGGAACTCGCGGGCCAACGCAACACCCTGTCCCAGGACGCCTTCAATCAGCGCCGCCGCCAGTTCGAGGACCGCGTCGCCAACGCCCAGCAGCAGATCCAGAACCGCCGGCGCAATCTCGAACAATCCTACGCCGACGCGGCGGGCCGCGTGCAGCAAGCGCTGACGGCCGCCGTCGAGGAAGTGATGAACGAACACGAGTATCAGTTCGTGCTGCCGAATTCGGTGATCTTCATGGCGCGCTCCTCGCTCGACATCTCCGGCGAAGTCGCGCGGCGCCTGAATCGCCGTCTGCCGACCGCCTCGATGTCGAACTGAGGCCGGCCGGCGCGTCCCGCCGTCCGCCCCGCGCCATGGCCGATCGGCGTTTCCATCCTTGGGCGGGGCAACTCGCTTTGGGCCGCATCGCGGAAATCGCCGGTGCGGCATTGCCCGCCGGTGCGAATCCCGCGCGCGTCTTCGACGGCGTTGCCGCGCTCGCCGACGCGGGGCCCGCGCATGTCTCGTTCCTCGACAATCGGCGCTATCTCGGCGACCTCGCCGCGTCGAACGCGGGCGCGGTGCTGATCCATCCTTCGCTGGCCGCGCGCGCGCCGGCGACGTGTCTGGCGCTGGCCGTGCGCGGGCCCTACGCCGCCTATGCGCGTGTGGCGGCCGCGTTCCATCCCGCGCCGCGAGGCGTGCCGGGCATCCATCCCAGTGCGGTCGTGGATCCCAGTGCGACGCTGGGCGAGCGCGTCGAGATCGGTCCCAATGCGGTCGTCATGGCGCGCGCGAAGATCGGCGCGGGTTGCCGCATCGGCCCGAACGCGACGCTGGGCGAAGCGGTCGAACTCGGCGAGGGCTGCGTCGTGGGCGCGAACGCGTCGATCAGCCATGCGATCGTGGGGCGCGAGGTCGCCATCTATCCCGGCGCGCGCATCGGCCAGGACGGATTCGGCTTCGCGATCGAACCCGGCGGCTTCGTGAAGGTGCCGCAACTCGGCATCGTGCGCATCGGCGACCGGTGCGAGATCGGCGCCAATGCGTGCATCGACCGCGGCAGCGCCTCCGACACCGTGATCGGCGCGGGCACTTGGATAGACAACCTCGTGCAGATCGGGCACAACGTGAAGGTCGGCAAAGGCTGCGTGATCGTGGCCCAGGTCGGAATCTCGGGTTCGAGCGAACTCGGCGACCAGGTCATGTTGGGCGGTCAGGTCGGCTTGGCGGGGCACCTCAAAATCGGCGCGGGCGCGCGCGTCGCCGCGCAGTCGGGTGTGCATCGCGACGTCGGCGAGGGCGAGGCGGTGGGCGGTTCGCCCGCCGTGCCGATCAAGGAGTGGCAGCGGCAATCCGCCAAGCTGCGCCAGCTCGTCCGGCGGGGGACGGACGGCCGAAGCGACGAGGGGCGGAACGAGGACGAGAGCAAGTGATGAACGACCAGACCCAAAACGCGCCGGCCCCCGGCGAGACGATCGAGATCGACCGCATCGTCGACATGATCCCGCATCGTTATCCGTTCCTCATGATCGATCGCGTCGTCGACGTGCGCAAGGACGAGAGCGCCGTCGGCATCAAGAACGTCACGATCAACGAACAGTATTTCCAAGGCCATTTCCCCGGCCACCCCGTCATGCCCGGTGTGCTGATCGTCGAGGCAATGGCGCAGACCGCGGGCGTGCTGGTCGTCCATACGCTTGGACCGAGCGCCGAAGGCAAGCTCGTCTACTTCATGGGTATCGACGAGGCGCGCTTCCGCAAGCCGGTGGGCCCCGGCGACCAATTGCGCATTCTGGTCACCAAGGACCGTTCGCGCGGCATGGTCTGGCGCTTCCAAGGCGTCGCGACCGTCGACGGCCAGCGCGTCGCCGAGGCGACGTTCTCGGCCATGATCCGGGACAGGTGATGGACGACACCGCCAAAGCAGCGCCGATGATCCATCCGACGGCGATCGTCGAGCCGGGCGCCAAAATCGGCCCGGGCGTCAAGGTCGGTCCCTATTGCATCGTCGGCGCCAACGTCGAGTTGGGTGCCGGGGCGGAATTGATCAGCCATGTCGTGCTCGCGGGCCATACGACGCTCGGCGCGCGCGTGCGCGTGCATCCTTTCGCGGTCCTGGGCCAGCCGCCGCAGGACATGAAGTACAAGGGCGAACCCACGCGCCTCGTCGTGGGCGAAGATACGATCGTGCGCGAGCATGCGACGATGCATCCGGGCACGGCGACCGGCCGTTCCGTGACCGAAGTGGGCAGCAAGTGCCTGATCATGGTGGGTGCCCACGTCGCGCACGACTGCAAGGTCGGCAACAACGTCGTGATGGTCAACGGCGCCACGCTGGGCGGCCATGTCGAGGTCGGCGATTTCGCGATCTTGGGCGGCATCACGGCGGTGCATCAATTCGTGCGTATCGGCAAATACGCGATGATCGGCGGCATGACGGGCGTCGAAGGCGACGTGATCCCCTACGGCCTCGTGATGGGCGACCGCGCGCGGCTTCAGGGCCTCAACATCGTCGGCCTCAAGCGCCGCGGTTTCGGCCGCGAGCAGATCCACGATCTGCGCACCGCGTACCGCCTTTTGTTCGCCCAGGAAGGCACGCTCGCCGAACGCCTCGACGACGTGACCGAGCTTTACGCCAAAGTCGCGCCCGTGATGGATATCGTCGCGTTCATCCGCGGCGCCAACAATCGGCCGATCTGCCTGCCCAAGGCCGACACGGTCGCTTGAACGCGATGGCGCCCCTCGGCCTCATCGCCGGCGGCGGCCGTCTTCCCGAAATCCTGCGCGCCGCGCGGCCATGCTTCATGATCGGCCTCGAAGGTTTCGCGGACCCCAAACTCGCCGATGTGTCGATCGCCGTCGGCCGCGCGGGCGCCATTTTCGAGGCGCTGCGCCGGGCGGGCTGTCGCGAGGTGGTGCTCGCCGGCTATTTCCGCCGGCCGAGCTTCGCGGCCTTGCGCGTCGATCGGACCGGGCTCGGCGTGTTGCTGCGTCTGTTGCCGGGGTGGGGTGGGGATGCGTCGTTGCTCGCACGCGTGGTGCGTGAATTCGAACGCGCGGGCTTCCGCGTCCTCGGCGCGCAGGATGTCGCACCCGCGCTGCTGGCACCCGAAGGCCCCGCGGGCGCGCGGGTGCCCGATGCGTCCACCCACGCCGACATCGCCGTTGGGTTTGCGGCGGCCAAAGCGCTCGGTCGGACCCAGCGCGGCCAAGCTGTGCTGGTCAAGGACGGCGCCGTCCTGGCGCGCGAAGGACGCGGCGGAACGGCCGCGATGCTGCGTTCGGCGGATGCGCGCGGTGCGGTTTTGATCAAAGCGGCGATGCCCGGCCAGGACCGGCGCGTGGATTTGCCGACGATCGGTCCCGACACGGTCGTGCAAGCGCGCACGGCGGGCTTGCGCGGGATCGCGCTCGAAGCCGGGGCGGCCTTGATCCTCGATCGCGCCGAGACGGCCGCCGCCGCCGACGCGGCGGGTTTGTTCGTGTTCGGGGCGCGAGTATGACCGGGCCATCGATCTTTCTCGTCGCCGCCGAACCGTCGGGCGACAATCTCGGCGCCAAGCTGATCGCGGCCTTGCGCGCGCGCGCGCCCGACGCGCGCTTCGCGGGCATCGGGGGCGAGCGGATGGCGGGCGAGGGGTTTCAGACTCTGTTTCCGATCGGCGATCTGTCGGTGATGGGCTTCGTCGAAGTGCTGCCAAAACTTCCCACGGTGCTCGACCGGTTGAAGCGCACGGCCGCCGCCATCCGCGAAACGAAGCCGGATGTCGTCGTGCTGATCGACAGCCCCAGTTTCGGCCTGCGCGTGGCCGACCGCGTGCGCGATACCGGCGTGCCGATCGTCCAGTACGTGGCGCCCCAGCTCTGGGCGTGGCGCCCGGGGCGTGCCAAGAAGCTCGCCCGCCGCGTCGACCGCATCCTCGCGTTGTTCCCGTTCGAACCCGCATTCTTCGCGCGTCTCGGTCTCGAGGCTGTCCATGTCGGGCATCCGGCGCTCGAAGCGGGGCGGGGCGACGGCCCCGCCTTCCGCGCGGCACACGGCATCGCAACCGAGGCCAAGCTTGTGGCGGTGCTGCCGGGATCGCGGCGCGGTTTGTTCGCGCGCATGGCGCCGGTTTTCGCCGAGACGCTGCGCGTGCTCGCCCAAGGGCGGACCGATCTCGCCTTCGTGGTGCCCTACGTCGCCAATACCGACGCCGCCTCGGCCGCTTTCGCCGCCGCGTTGCCGGGACGGGCGGTGCGCGTGTTTTCCGCCGAGGAGAAGCGCGCGGCGCTGGCCGCGTGCGATGCGGCGCTGACGATCTCGGGGACGTCGGTCCTCGAACTCGCCATCGCGCGCTTGCCGATGGCCGTCGGCCATCGCGTGAACGCGTTTTCGGCGTTTCTCGCGCGCCGGCTGATCCGCGTCGGGCACGTGACGTTACCCAATCTGATCGCGGGCCGAACGATCGTGCCGGAACGGCTTCAGGAAGATTGCACGCCCGCAATCCTGGCGGCGGATCTCGCGCGCTTGCTCGACGACATGTCGGTGCGCGCGGAGATGCTGGCCGGGTTCGAAAGCGTTTGCGCGCAACTCGGCGAGGCGGAAATCGCGCGCGGGGTTTTGCCGTCGGCGCGCGCGGCGGAGGCGGTGTTGGCAGTACTGAGGGTTCGTTAAGCTTTGCTCGGCCGACGGAATCGGGTAAATGGAATTCATGGAAAAGCGGCGCTTGCTTTATACGATCGGCTACGAAAACGCGAATATCGTAGATTTTATTGCGACGCTGACCGCTGCGGGCGTCGATAAACTCCTCGATGTGCGCGAGGTGACCACGTCGCGGCGGCCTGGTTTCTCGAAGAACCAATTAGCGGCGGCACTAGCTTTGGCAGGTGTGGGTTATGTGCATCTGAAGGGGCTCGGCGATCCTAAGCTGGGACGCGAAGCGGCGCGTGCAGGAGATATGTTATCGTTCCGGAAGATTTACGCCGCACACCTGGCGACGGCGCCGGCTCAAGCCGCGCTTTTCGACGCCTGCCAGGAAGCCATTTCTGCAAATACGTGTTTGATGTGTTATGAAAGAGATCCCTCAGGTTGCCACCGCTCGATAGTTGCGGATAAAATCGCAAGCGGGACAGGAGTTGTCGTGTCCCACATCGGGGTGCGTGATGGAATTAACCGGACGCGACAAAAGAAGGGAACGAGCGCTCGTTCTGGTCAAGGCGCTTCCGCACGTGGGGCAGAAGCAAGGTGAAACTGTCTGTTGCGCAGGTGTAACCGCTGACGGCCGCTGGGTTCGTCAATTCCCCATTCATTTTCGGCGGTTGAAGGAAAAGTTCAAACGCTGGAATTGGATTGAGTACGACTGGATACCCGCGATAAACGATCGTAGACCCGAGAGTCAGAGGGTCCAAGAAGATACGATCGAAGTCGTATCAGAGATGCCGTTGAGCAGACGGGCCGATTTCCTTGCACCGTTTGTCCTTCCATCCACGGAAGTCGCCGCAAGTCGCGGACAGACACTGACTCTTATTCGGCCACGCGATGTCGTTTTCAGTTGGAGCCGCAAAACTGACAATGAGATCGCCGAGGAACGGCGAGCTTATCGTGC
>JADCGK010000023.1 GCA_020249045.1 Azospirillum sp.
GTTCGGCCATCACCTCGATCGGCAGACACCCTTCGAAGTAAGGGGTGTCCTTTTCCCACGCCTTGAACTCGGTCTTCTCGCCCGCGACGAGGGCGGCGACGAAGGCTTCGTACTCGGCCTTGTCCATCGGGCAATTGACGTAATCGGCCCCATCGCCCTTGTCCCAACGCGATTGCAGCCACGCCTTGCCGAAATCGATGCTGTCCTTGTGCACGATGGGGGCGATCGCGTCGAAAAAGGCGAGGGATTCCTCGCCCGTCACCGCGCGGACGGCCTCGGCAAGCGGCGGGGAGGTCAGGGGGCCTGTCGCCACGATCACGCTGGACCAATCCTCCGGCGGCAATCCGGCGATCTCCTCGCGGCGGATCTCGATCAGCGGCTCGGCTAGCAGCGCGTCGGTCACGGCTTGCGAAAAGCCTTCCCGGTCGACGGCCAAGGCGGCGCCGGCGGGGACGCGGTGCGCGTCGGCCGCGCGCAAGATCAGCGAGCCCGCGCGGCGAAGTTCGTCGTGCAGGAGGCCGACGGCGTTGGCCTCCCATTCGTCGGAGCGGAAGGAGTTCGAGCAAACGAGCTCGGCGAATTTCTCGGTCTGATGGGCGTCCGTACCGCGCAGAGGGCGCATCTCGTGCAGCACGACGGGCACGCCGTGCCGCGCCAGCGCCCACGCGGCGTCCGAGCCGGCAAGCCCGCCGCCCACGACATGGACCGGTTCGATCTTGGTCATGTAGAGTGGTGTAACCCCATCGGCTCGAAGGTTCAATTCATGCTCAAGGTCCACAATCCCAAAACTATCGCTCCGCCCACCGGGCGTTACCAGCACGCGATCGAAGTACCGGCCGGCGCGCGCACGCTCTACATTTCCGGTCAGGTGGGCAATCTGCCCGACGGCACGCTGGCCCAGGGCATCGACGCGCAGGCCGAGGCGGTCTGGCGCAACATCGCCGCGATCCTGGCCGAGGCGGGATTCGGCCTCGGCGATCTCGCGAAAGTGACCGTCCTGCTGGTCGACAAAGCCCATATCGGGGCGGCGCGCGTCGCGCGGGACAAGATTTTGGGCGATACGCGCCCGCCGGCTTCGACGCTGATCGTCGTGGACGCGCTGGCCAGCCCCGATTTCCTGATCGAGATCGAAGCGATCGCGGCGAAGGCGTGACGATGCGGGCGTTCCTCGCGTTTTTGATCGTGGCGGCGACGATGGGCATGGCGCACGCCCAAACCCCGGGTCCCCGGCCCGAGCGCGTGCCCCCGCCGCCGCCGCCGCCGCGCGAGGCGCTCGATTTCGCCCAAGGCAGGGCCGAGTTCCAACGCGGCAATCTGGGACCGGCCTATCTGCTGCTGTTGCCCCACGCCCAGCGCGGCAACCCCGAGGCGCAGTTCCTCGTCGGTTCGATTTCCGACACCGGCGGCGGGGGGATCGACCTGGATCCGCGCGAGGCGGCGCGCTGGTATCGCCAAGCCGCGCAACGCGATTGGCCGGCGGCGCATTGGCGCTTGGCCAAGGCCTATGCCACCGCGCGCGGCGTGGAAGGTTCGGCCGATCGCGCGCTCGATCACCTGATGCGCGCGGCGGAACTGGGGTTCACGCCCGCGATCCTCGATCTCGCCGGATTGCTCGACGACGGGCGAGGGGTCGTGCGCGATCGGGAGAAGGCCTTCGTTTGGTACATGCGCGCCGGCGATTTGGGGAATACCGAGGCGCGCTTCACCGTCGGCGAGCGTCTGTTCCGCGGCGATGGCGTGGAAGAAGACCGCGAGGAGGCGCGGCGCTGGTACACGCTCGCCGCCCAGCGCGGCCATCCGGGGGCGATGTTCCGGCTGGCGCAAATCGGTTTCGGCCGCGACCAAGGCGTCGATTACCGCATCAACGCCTATTTCCAACTGACCATGGCGATTCAGCGCGGCGGACCGGACGTCAAACGCGAGGCGCAGGAACTGCGCGACCGCCTGACGCGCAACATGATCGACACGGACGTCGCCGCGGCCATGCAGCGCGTGCGGAATTGGAAGCCGAGCCCGCCCGCCCCCGGCGAGCCGGTCGATCCCGAGGATCCCTACAACAAGCCCGAGGGGCGTTAAGCGCGCTTCTTCGCCGTCGAACCGCCGCGCGCGAGGTAGGGCGCCAAGTAGCGGCCGGTGTAGCTGTCCTTCGTTTTGGCGATGTCCTCGGGCGTGCCCGCGGCGACGATCTTGCCCCCCTTGCCGCCGCCTTCGGGGCCGAGATCGAGCACCCAGTCGGCGGTCTTCACGACCTCCAGATTGTGTTCGATGACCACGATCGTGTTGCCCTGATCGACCAGCGCGTGGAGCACTTCCAGGAGCTTCTTCACGTCGTCGAAGTGCAGGCCGGTGGTCGGCTCGTCGAGGATGTAGAGCGTCTTGCCCGTCGAGCGCCGCGAAAGCTCTTTGGCGAGCTTCACGCGCTGGGCTTCGCCGCCCGACAGTGTCGTCGCCTGCTGGCCGACATGGATGTACCCCAGCCCGACCTTGACGAGCGTGTCCATCTTTTCGCGGATCGCGGGTACGGCCGCGAAGAAGCCGGCGGCCTCCTCGACCGTCATCTCCAGAACGTCGGCGATGGATTTGTCGCGGTATTTGATCTCCAGCGTTTCGCGGTTGTAGCGCTTGCCGTGGCACGCGTCGCAGGTGACGTACACGTCCGGCAGGAAGTGCATTTCGATCTTGATGACGCCGTCGCCCTGGCAGGCTTCGCAGCGGCCGCCTTTGACGTTGAAGGAGAAGCGCCCCGGCCCGTAGCCGCGCGCCTTCGCCTCCGGCAAGCCCGCGAACCAATCGCGGATCGGCGTGAAGGCGCCCGTATAGGTCGCGGGGTTCGAGCGCGGCGTGCGGCCGATCGGCGACTGGTCGATGTCGATGACCTTGTCGAGATGGTCCACGCCCAGAAGCGCGTCGTGGGCGCCGGCGATTTCGCGGGCCCCCATCAAGCGCCGCGCGAGCGCCTTGTAGAGCGTTTCGATCACCAGCGTGGATTTGCCGCCGCCCGAAACGCCGGTCACGCAAACGAACGTGCCCAGCGGCACGTCGACGGTGACGTTCTTCAGATTGTTGGCCTTGGCGCCCATGATCGTCAGCTTCTGGCCCTTGTGGCCCGGCCGGCGCGTACGCGGGATCGGGATCTGATCGAAGCCCGACAGATACCGGCCGGTATTGCTGTTCGGGTTCGCCATGATCGCCTTTGGCGTGCCTTGCGCGACGATGGTTCCGCCGTGCACGCCAGCGCCGGGGCCCATATCCACCACCCAATCGGCGGTGCGGATCGCATCCTCGTCGTGCTCGACGACGATCACCGTGTTGCCGAGGTCGCGCAGGCGCTTGAGGGTTTCGAGCAAACGGTCGTTGTCCCGCTGATGCAGACCGATCGACGGTTCGTCGAGCACGTAAAGAACGCCTGTCAGGCCCGAACCGATCTGCGAGGCCAAACGGATGCGCTGGCTTTCGCCGCCCGACAGCGTCCCCGAACCGCGCGCGAGCGTCAGATATTCGAGACCGACGTCGACCAGGAAGCCCAGACGCGCGTTGATCTCCTTCAAGATGCGCGCGGCGATTTCGTTCTGTTTCTTCGTCAATTTGCCGGGCAGGGATTTGAACCACGCCGCCGCCTCGTCGATCGCGAACAGCGAGACCTCGCCGACATGCAGACCGCCCACCTTGACCGCGAGCGCTTCGGGCTTCAGGCGGAAGCCCGTGCACACTTCGCACGGCCGCGCCGATTGGAAGCGCGAGAGTTCCTCCTTGGTCCAGGCGCTGTCGGTCTCGCGGTAGCGGCGTTCGAGGTTGGGCACCACGCCCTCGAAGGGCTTGGTCGTCTTGTAGTCGCGCAGACCGTCGGAATAGACCATCGTCACCGGCTCCTCGCCGGTGCCGTGCAGGATCGCCTCGCGCGCGCGCGCGGGCAGTTTCTCCCACGGCGTCTCGACGTCGACCTTCAGGTGCTTGGCGAGGCTGGCCAGGGTCTGGGCGTAGTACTTGTTGCTCTCGCTGGCCCACGGCGCGACGGCCCCGCCGGCCAGCGACAGCAAACCGTTGGGCACCACCAATTCGGGATCGAAATAGAGCTTTTCGCCCAAGCCGTCGCAGGCCGGGCAGGCGCCGAAGGGATTGTTGAACGAGAAGAGCCGCGGCTCGATTTCGGAGATCGTGAAGCCAGAGACCGGGCAGGCGAATTTCGAACTGAACACCGTGCGCTCGCCCGTATCGGCGTTTTCGGCGAACAGCAATCCGTCGGCGAGACCCAACGCGGTCTCGATGGAATCGGCGAGGCGGGGCCCCAGATCGGGCTTCACCACCAGCCGGTCGACGACGATCTCGATGTCGTGCTTGCGTTTCTTGTCGAGGGCGGGAACCGCGTCGATTTCGTGGAGCTTGCCGTCCACTTTGACGCGCTGGAAGCCCTTCTTCTGGTACTCGGCGAGTTCCTTGCGGTATTCGCCCTTCCGCCCGCGCACGACAGGCGCCAGCAGATAAAGCCGCGTGCCGTCGGGCATGGCCAAAATCCGGTCGACCATTTGCGTGACGGTCTGGCTTTCGATGGGCAGACCCGTGGCGGGCGAGTAGGGCACGCCGACGCGCGCGTAGAGCA
>JADCGK010000230.1 GCA_020249045.1 Azospirillum sp.
CCGTGGCATTCGCCATCGGCGGTGCCGACGGGTTGACGCCCGAACTTGCGGCCAAGGCGCGCGTCAAACTTTCGTTCGGGCCGATGGTGTTCCCGCATCTGCTGGCGCGCGCGATGCTCGCCGAGCAGCTCTACCGCGCGGCCTCGCTGCTCGCGGGCCACCCGTACCACCGGGGCCGAATCACGCGACCGCTGCGTCGAGCGTGCGGCGCAGGGTTTCGATCTGCGCCGTCAGGTCGTGCGGATGGTTGCCGACGAAAAAGCCGCGGTCGTGCGCGATATCGGCGTTGGGCACGCCGTTGCCGACGACCGAATAGTCGTAGTGCTTGATCGTGTCGTGCCGCAGGAAGCAGCCGCCGGTGATGATGCGGAAGCCGATGTCGGCCCGCTTGAGCGCGGCGAAGATCTTCTCGCGGTCCAGATCCTTGTCGGGGTTGAGGATCAGCGTGAAGCAGAAGGACGAGCTTTTGCCGTGCTCGCGCTGGATGATGAAATTCGGGTCCCCGGCGAACAGCTTCTGGAACAGCGCCAGATTCTTGCGCCGGGCGGCGGTCATCGCGGGCAGCTTCTTGAGCTGCTCGGTGCCGACGGCGGCCTCCATTTCCAGCGGCCGCACGTTGTAGCCGGGGAACAGGAAGCGATAGGCCTCGAAATGGTCGCTCGTGCCGCGCTTGTAGATCGGGGAATCGTGCGGGATGTCGCGGGTCCAGCCGTGCGCGCGCATGCATTTGAGCAGGTGGTAGAGTTCCAGATCGTCGGTCAGGACGATCCCGCCCTCCATCGTCGAGATGTGGTGGGAGAAGAAAAAGCTGAACGTGTTGAGGTCGCCGAACGTGCCCGCCTTCCGGCCCGAGGGCAATTCCGCGTCCATGGATTCGCAATTGTCCTCCATGAACCACAGCCCATGCTTGTCGCAAAAGGCGCGCATCGCGTCGAGCCGGCAGGGATTCCCGAGGATCGAAACGGCCAGCAGCGCCTTGGTGTCCTTGGTCAGCGCCGCTTCGAGCTTGGACACGTCCATGTTCAGCGTGTCGAGTTCGACGTCCACGAAGCGGCATTTGAGGCCGTATTGCTGCAGCGGGTGGTAGGTCGTGCTCCACGAGATCGCGGGCACGATCACTTCGTCGCCGCGCTTCAGGGGCCGCGTCGAGTGATAGGCGAGGGCGGCGATGCAGATGAGATTGGCCGACGAGCCGGAATTCACCATCACGCCGTATTTCTTGCCGTGATAGGCGGCGAACTCGGCCTCGAACTTCGCGACGCGCTCGCCCATGGTGAACCGGCCCGAGGCGATCACGGATTGGAGCGCGTCGATCTCTTCCTGGCCCCAGGACGGTGCCGCGAGTTCGTAGAACATCAGAAGGGACCCTTGAACTGCATTTGGTAGGCGAGCTTGGTGCGCGCGGGATCGGGCGTCCAGGCCGGGGCGTCCGGTTTGGCGAGCGCGTAGGCGGCCGCGGCGATCGTGCCCGGGTTGGGATAGAAGGCGTTTTCGAGTTCGGGGGAGGGCGGGCACGGCGTGGGCGCGAAGCCGACGCGCCGGATCTGTATCGGGCCTTCGCCGGCCAACGCTTCGGCAAGACGTGCTGCGATCTCCGCCGATGCCCCGCAGTTGAGCCAACCGTTGTCCGCGATCAGCACTTTGCGCGTGCGCCGGGCGCTTTCGACGATCGTTTCGGAATCGAGCGGGGCCAGCCAGATCGGATCGATGACTTCGGCCGATACGCCCGCCTCGGCCAGCAATTCCGCCGCGCGCAAGGCTTCGACGACCATGTTTGAAACGCCCACGATCGTCACGTCGCGGCCGAAGCGGCACACGCGGCTGCGGCCGGGCGGCACCACGTAGGCGCCCTCCGCCACGAAGGCCTCGGTGGGATAGAGCAATCGATGCTCCATCATCAGCACGGGATTGTCGTCGCGGATGGCCGCGATCGTGCAGCCTTTGGCGTCGTGCGCGTTCGAAGGGGCGGCGACCTTCATGCCCGGCAGGTGCATGAACAGCGAATGCAAGGCCTGGCTGTGCTGGGCACCCTGTCCCCAGGATTTGCCGATGATCGAACGCACGACCATCGGAACCTTCACCTGACCGCCGTACATGTACCGCGCCTTGGAGGCGATATTGACGATCTGGTTCATGCACAACATCAGGAAATCCATCCGGATATGCACATGGATCGGCCGCATGCCGGCCATGGCCGCCCCGATGGCGATGCCGGTCATCGCGTCCTCGGAAAGCGGCGTCGTGAACACGCGGTCTTTGCCGAACTTCTCCAGCAGGCCCCGGGTCGAGCCTTGGATCGATTTGTGGTCGTCGACGTCGAGGCCGAACAGGAACACCTTCTCGTCGCGCGCCATTTCGAGCGCCGCGGCCTCCGACAGCGCGTCGACGTAGCGCAGGATCCGGCGCCCGTCTTCGATCCGGCCGGGCCAGGTGAGCTTAGGCGAAGACATCTGTGAACAGCTCCCGCGTCGCGGGCCAAGGGGAGGCTTCGGCGAACGCGATCGCCTCGGCGATTTCGGCCTCGATCTCGGCGTCGATCGCCGCGCGCGCCTTTTTGTCGAGCTTCCGGCCCAGCAGAAGGACGGGATCCTTTTTCTGCCACTTGGCGAGTTCGGCCTTCGAACGGAAGCCCGCGTCGTAATCCTCGCCGGGGCCCACATGTTCGCGCCAGCGCCACGTCAGGCATTCGAGGAAGATCGGCCCGCCCCCGGCGCGCATCTTGGGCAGCGCCTTGGCGACGTGCGCGCGGATCTTCAGCGTGTCGGAATCGGCGAACCGCGTCGCGGGAATGCCGTAGGTGCGCACGCGTTCGCACAGTTTGTCGGTGGCCCAGCGCTTGGCGAGCGGCTCGTGGATCGCGAAGCCGTTGTTCTCGCAAACGAAGATCACCGGCAGCTTGTGCAAGGCGGCGAAATTCAGGGTTTCGGGGAAGCAGCCTTCCTCGCTCGCGCCGTCGCCCAGGAAACAGGCGACGACCGCGCCGGTGCCCAGGCGCTTCTGCGCGAGCGCGAAGCCGGCGGCGACCGGCACGGTCGTGCCGACGACGGCCGAGCAGCCGAGCACGTTGGCCTTCATGTCGACCAGATGCATCGAGCCGCCTTTGCCGCGCGCGCAGCCCGTGTCCTTGCCGAACAGCTCGGCGATCATCGCCTTAAGATCGCCGCCCTTGGCGAGGTACGTGGCGTGGCCCCGGTACGTGCCGGACACCGCGTCGCGCGGTTCCAGCGGATCGCAGACGCCCACCGCGACGCCTTCCTGACCGATCGACAGATGGACCGGACTTTTGATCTTGTCCGTCGGGTAGATCCGCGCGACCTCCTCCTCCACGCGCCGGATGCGGCGCACGGCGCGATAAAGGCGCGCGGGATCGGCTTTGGCCGAGCCGACGTTCGATGATTTGGCCTTCGGCGGTTTGGCTGGCGGCATGGGTCCCGGCGGGCGCGAATCGACGGCCATCATCGTACCGGCGACCCCGGAATCCGCCAAGCGCGGGCTCAATCGCCGAAGGAACCGTCCGGTTCGTAGACCACGATCCGGCTGCCGGGCGCGTTGACCTTGATGCCCACCTCGATGAGGTTCCCGAGCGCCGCGCGCACCGCCTCGCGCTTGTCCGGCGGCACGATGAAGGCCATGAAGCCGCCGCCGCCCGCGCCGAGCAGCTTGCCCCCCGTGGCGCCGGCGGCGAGGCCCGCGTCGTGGATCGCATCGATCTCGGGCGTGGACACGCCGTCGGCCAATTCGCGTTTCAAGCGCCACGCCTCGCGCAGCAGATCGCCGAGTTCGAGCATCGGTCGTTTGGGCGACGTGACGATCGCTTGCGCTTCGTCGACCATCTGGCGCATGCGGTGAAGGTTGCGCTCCTTGGCGTCCAGATTGGCGATCTGCTTCTTGGCGACCGTCAGCGCGAGCCGCGACAGGCCGGTGAAGAACAGCATCAGGCTCGATTCGAGTTCGTCGCGCCGTTCGCGGGTCAGGATCAGTGGCGTCACCTCGAACGAGCCGTCCGGGGCGAAATCTATCCGGTTGAGGCCCCCATAGGCCGCCCAGATCTGATCCTGGCTGCCGACCGGTTCTCGGATCACGTCCTGTTCGATGCGCAAGGCTTCGCGCGCGAGTTCGTCCTTGGAAACCATGCGCCCGCGCAAGGCGTGCAGCGCGTTCAGCAACCCCACCGTGAACGACGACGACGACCCCAACCCCGAGCGCGCGGGCAGGTCGCCGTCGTGGTGGATCTCCAGCCCGCGGCGCTCCTTCATGTCCAGCAGGATCGCGCGCACGGCCGGGTGTTCGATTTCGAGCAGGTCGTTGACCAGTTCGATGCGGCTCCACACGACGCGGTAGCGGTGCGCGAAGAACGGCGGCAGGCGGCGCACCGAAATGTGGCAGTACTTGTCGATGGCCGTGCCGATGACCGCCCCGCCATGCCGTAGGTACCATTTCGGATAGTCGGTCCCGCCGCCGAACAGCGACAGACGATAGGGCGTGCGGCTGACGATCACGGGCGGGGCTTCTCCGGGGGACTCGACGAGGCTCCGACTATCGCGCGGGCGGCCGCCCTTGCCAAGCGCGCGCGCCTCGCTTAGACCGAATCGACCGGAGGATTCATCATGGCAGGCAAAACGCGCATTCTCGTGACCGGTGGGGCCGGGTATCTCGGCTCGACGATGGTGCCCGCGATGCTGGAGGCGGGCTACGCCGTCACGGTCCTCGACAATTTCATGTTCCGCCAGGCGCCACTCGCGCATGTCTGCGCGCATCCGGATTTCGACGTCGTCCGGGGCGACGCGCGCGACGAAGCCGCGCTGAAGCCGCTGCTGGCCAAGGCGGACGCCGTCGTGCCGTTGGCTGCCCTGGTCGGCGCGCCCTTGTGCAACGCCGACAAGATCGGCGCCGAAACGATCAACTACGGCGCCGTCGTCACGCTGATGAAGCTGCTGTCCAAGGATCAGCGCGTGCTGATGCCGATCACCAATTCGGGCTACGGCGTGGGCGAAAAGGACAAGGCGTGCACGGAGGATTCGCCGCTGCGGCCGATCTCGCTTTACGGCACCACAAAGGTCGACGCGGAGAAGGCGGCCCTGGACCGCGGCAACGCCATCTCGTTCCGGCTGGCGACCGTGTTCGGCATGAGCCCGCGCATGCGCATCGACCTGCTGGTCAACGATTTCGTCCACCGCGCCGTCACCGACCGCGCGGTCGTGCTGTTCGAGCCGCATTTCAAGCGCAACTACATCCATGTGCGCGACGTGGCCCGCGCGTTCCTGCACGGGCTTGCCCGGTTCGACGCGATGAAGGATCGGCCCTACAACGTCGGCCTGTCGGATGCGAACCTGTCGAAATGGGAATTGTGCGAGCGCATCGCCAAGCACGTGCCGGGTTTCGTGTTCATGGAGGCGCCGATCGGCGAGGATCCCGACAAGCGCGACTACATCGTTTCGAACGCGCGTATCGAAGCGACCGGCTTCAAGCCCGCGCATTCGCTCGACGACGGCATCCGGGAGCTGATCAAGGGCTATCGGATGATCCGCAACTCGGTCTACGGAAACGTATGAACGTCGTCGATCTTGCGCTGCCGGGCGTCAAGCTGATCGAGCCCAAAATCTTCGGCGACGCCCGCGGCTTTTTCCTCGAAACCTGGAATGCGGCGCGTTACGCGGCCGCGGGCATTCCGGGGCCTTTCGTGCAGGACAATCTCTCGCGCTCGGCGCGCAACACCGTGCGCGGGCTGCATCGCCAGGACCCGACCCCGCAAGGCAAGCTCGTGTCGTGCGTGACCGGGACGGTATGGGACGTCGTGGCCGACGTCGATCCCGCCAGCCCGAATTTCCGGAAATGGGTGGGCGTGGAATTGTCGGCCGACAACCGGCGCCAGCTATGGGTGCCGCGCGGCTACGCGCACGGCTTCGCGGTGCTGAGCGAGTTCGCCGATTTCGCCTACAAGGTCGACGCGCCCTATAGCCCCAAGGACGAGATCACCGTGCGCTGGAACGATCCGGCGCTCGCCATCGATTGGCGGATCGATCCGGCGGCGGCGGTGCTGTCGCCGCGCGACGCGGCAGCACCCCTTCTTTAGCGCCGGCGCCGCGCGACCGCGGCTTCGCCCTTATCTGGGCGTGTATTCGGGAACGAGTTCGCGCAGCAGGGCGAGCGTGGCTTGCCCGTCGCCCGTCCGGGCGATGCCCTCCAGCCGGTCGAGCGCCGCGCGCAGCCGCGCCAAATCGTCGAGCGCCGGTTTGGCGATCTTGATGTCGGGGATCGCGGTTTCACGCGGAGCTTCGGCGCCGTGGAACAACTCCTCGTCCAGCTTTTCGCCCGGCCGCAGCCCCGTATAGACGATCTTGACGTCGATCTCCGGCCGCTTGCCCGCGAGGCGGATCATCCGGCGCGCAAGGTCTTGGATGCGCACGGGCTCGCCCATCTCCAGCACCATGATGGCGCCCACCGACGGGCCCTTGGCGGCGATCGCCAGCACGCTGGCCTGCAGCACCAATTCGCATGCTTCGCGGATCGTCATGAAATAGCGGCGCACATCGGGATGCGTGACTGTCAAAGGTCCGCCGGCGGCCAATTGGCGCTGGAACAGCGGCACGACCGACCCGGAAGAGCCGAGCACGTTGCCGAAGCGCACGGTGACGAACTGCGTCGGGCTTTGCGCGGCGTCGAGCGCTTGGCACAGCTTTTCAGCGAGGCGCTTGGTCGCGCCCAGGACGTTGGTCGGGTTCACGGCCTTGTCGGTCGAAATCATCACGACCGCGCGCGCGCCCGCAGCCGTCGCCGCGTCGGCGACGTTGCGCGTGCCGATCGCGTTGGTCAACGCGCCCTCGGCCGGATTCTCCTCCAGGATCGGGACGTGTTTGAGTGCGGCCGCGTGGAAGACGATGTCGGGCTTTTCGGCCGCGAAGACGGACGCGAGCCGCGCGGGCTCGCGGATGTCGGCCAGGATCGCAACGCGTTCGACCTCGGCGAAGGTTTCGGCGATCTCGCGGTCGATCGTATAGAGCGCGTGCTCCGAATTCTCGATCAGCGCCAGGCGCGCGGGCCCGCGTTGGGCGATCTGGCGCACGAGTTCGGCGCCGATCGATCCGCCCGCGCCGGTGACCAGCACGCGCCGCCCGCGGATCAGCCCGTCCATCGCCGCGCGGTCGAGAACGCGTTGCGGGCGCCCGAGCAGATCCTCGATCGCGATGGGGGCGGTCGCGGTGGCGTCGGCCGCGTCGCCCGACAGATCGTTGATGCGCGGCAGGCGCACGGCGGTCAGGCCGAGCCGGTCGGCCGCGTCCACGAGGGCTTGCAACGCCTCGCCTTCGATGCCGCGCGCCGCGACCACCAAACGCTGGGGTTTCAACCCTTTGCCGCGCAGCCCCGCCATGATGGCGGGCAGATCCTCGATGCCGCCGAGGATGTCCACGCCGCCGATCCGCCGTCCCGCGCCGCGCCCCGCCGCGTCGATCAGGCCGAGCACGAAATAAGGCGCGCGGCGCCGGCGGCGATTGGCTTGGATGAAAAGCTCGGCCCCGTCGTTGGCGCCGACGATCAGGACTTGCACTTGCTCGGGCCGCGGGCCGGCGGCGGTCAGGTCGAGATGCCCCTCGCGCAAGGCGCGATAGAGCAGCCGCGGTCCCGCCAGCAGCGCGAACAGCACGGTCCACACGATGAACAGCGCCGAGCGCGGCATGATCTCCAACCGCTGCCACAAGAACATCGCCGGCAGGAACAGCAGCAGCGCCAACGTGACCGCGCGCGCGGCTTGGATCAGATCGTCGGCCCCGGCGTAGCGCCAAACCCCGCGCGCGAGCCCCGTGATCCAGTAGGCGATCGCCGCGGCGGTCGCGAAGACCGACGCGCCGCCCCAGATGAATTCGTCCGGGTAGTTCCACAATTCGTCGCCGAGCCGCAGCCACAACGCCAACACGAAGGCGATCGCCGCCATGCCCGTGTCGATGACCATCGACAGAGTCACCCGGTCGAACCGGGCGAGGAAGGGGGCGGGCGCGTTCATGGCCGGCCCTGGGTACCCAACGCGGGCGGATTTGCCAAGTTTTATGCGCGCTTGCTACGGTCGCGCGATGGAACTCCGTGATCTCGGCCGCACCGGCTTGCGCGTCTCCGCTATCGGCTTCGGCGCGTGGGGGATCGGCGGGTTGGTCCCCGGCGCCTCGTACGGCGCCACCGACGATGCGGTCAGCCGTGCGGCCCTCGCCCGCGCCTTCGCGCGCGGGATCGTCTTTTTCGACACCGCTCCCGCCTATGGCGACGGCCACTCCGAATCGCTGCTGGGCGAATTCCTGTCCGGCCTTCCGGCGGGCGAGGCGGACCGCGCGGTCGTCGCCACGAAAGCCGGGCAAGTCCGCTTCGCGGATCCCACGGATTTCTCGCCGGCGGCGATCCGCGCGTCGGTCGAAGGATCGTTGCGGCGCCTGCGCCGGCCCGCGATCGATCTGCTCCAGCTTCACAACCCGACGCCCGATTTGCTCGCGTCGCGGCCCGAGATCGTCGCGTGCCTGGTCGATTTGCGGCGCGCGGGCCATATCCGCGCTTGGGGAATCTCCACCAAAACGCCGGCCGAGGCGCTGCGCTGCCTGCGCGAGTTCGACGCCCCGGTCGTGCAGGCGAACTACAACCTGATCGACCACCGCGCGGCCGACGGCGGCTTGTTCGACGAAGCTCGCGCGCGCGGCGCGGGCGTGATCGCGCGCACGCCGCTCGCTTTCGGGTTTCTGACCGGCACGGTGGCACCGGATGCGGCGTTCCCCGAAGGCGATCACCGCCGCTTGTGGCCGCGCGAGCGCCTGCAATCGTGGTCGCGAGCGGCGCGCGAATTCGTCGGCGACATCGCCGCGCGCGAAGGGCAGACCCTCGCGCAGATCGCGTTGCGATTTTGCGTGTCGCGGCCGGAAGTATCGACGGCGATCCCGGGCATTCTGACGCCGGCCGAGGCGGACGCGAACGCCACGGCCGGTATGGCGGGGCCGCTGGCGGCGGCCGACCTTGCGCGAATCGAACGCGATTACCGGGCGAGTCCGTTCGCCTGAGGGGTGGGCATCGGATTTCAGGGGATCTGTCGCCCCGGTCTGGAATCGGCGATTGCGGCCGCGACGAGCGGGGCCGGTATCCTTGCGCGCAGGCTCGGCGACAAGAACGCGTTCGAACGCGACTGAGCTTTCAGCGGACCAGCGGCACGACAGCCGTCTTGACCGTTTCGATCACCTTTTCGATATCCGCGTCGGGCATGCCCGGCCACAGCGGCAGAGTGATCTCGCCTTCGCCCCATTCGTAGGACGCCGGAAAATCCCCGGGCCCGTACCCGTACTTCTCGCGGTAGTAGGTCAAGGTCGGCACCGAGCGATAATTGACCGTCACCGGCACGCCGGCCGCGTTCAACGCCGCGATCGCCTCGTCGCGCTTGGCGGGTTTGACATGGATCGGGAACAGGTGATCGGCCGAGACGGCGCCGGGATCGAGCTTGGCCAGGCGGATCGGCAGATTGGCGAAGGCATGACGGTAGCGCTCCACCAGCGCCGTGCGCGCGGGCAGGCGCGCGCGGATCGTCGCGATTTGGTCCGGCAGCAGCGCCGCCAGCAGATCCGGCAGGTTCGCCTTCACGCCCAAACGCGCCATATCCCAATGCCGGTATTGCCCCGATTTGAAACGGTCGGCGGCGATGGCGCTCATGCCGTGCAGGCGGGTTTGCTGGAGTTTGGCGTGAAGCTCGGCGTCGCCGGTGACGATCGCCCCGCCTTCGCCGCAGGTCACGTTCTTGGTCGCGTAGAACGAGAAGATCGCGAGATCCGAATGCTTGCCCGGCGGTTCGCCGTCGCGGGTTCCTTCGAAGCAATGCGCGCAATCCTCGAGGATGCGCACGGTTTTCGGCAAGGCCGCGCGCAGGCCCTTCATGTCGCACATTTGTCCGTACATGTGCACGGGCATTGCGAGCTTGGTCCGGGCGGTCGCGGCTTTGGCCGCCCCCTCGGGCGTCATCAGCAGCGTGTCGGGGTCGACGTCCACGAACACCGGCTTGGCGCCGATCAATTCGACCATGTTGGCCGTGGCGATGAAGGTCTGCGCGGGTACGATCACCTCGTCGCCCGGGCCGATATCCATCGCCAGCAACGCCGCGAGCGCGCCGTTGGTCCACGAATTGACCAGCAGCGCATGCGGCTGGCCGAAGAACGCGCACAGCTGCGCTTCGACCTTCTTGCCGACGGCGCCGGAGGTGAGGAACGGCGTATCGAGGACCTCGGCGATACCCTTGGCGTCGGCCGAGGAAAGACCGTGACGATAGAATTGCATGGTGCGGTTATCGCGGGCGGGGACGGCGGCGTCAACCCGCGCTAAACTGCCGCGATCCCACGCGATTCGGAGAAAGTTTCGATGATTCCAGCCGACATGGAAGCCGTGATCCTCGCGGGCGGCATGGGCACGCGGTTGCGCGAGGAAACCGACGTGCGTCCCAAGCCGATGGTCGCGATCGGCGGCATGCCGATTCTGCTGCACATCATGAAGCTCTACCGCCGCTTCGGCGTGCGGCGGTTCATCGTGTGCTTGGGCTACAAGGGCGACGTCATCCGCGATTATTTCGTGAATTACCGGCTGCACAACGCGGATCTGGAGGTCGATCTCTCCACCAACGCGGTGCGCGTGCTGGGCGACGTGGCGCCGCTCGACTTTTCGGTCGTGCTGGTGGAGACGGGTGCCGAAACGCTGACCGGCAGCCGCGTCGCGCGCGCGCTCAAGCACGTGCGCGGCGACACGTTTTTTGCGACCTACGGCGACGGCGTCGCCGATATCGATATCGACGCGCTCTACGAAACCCACGCGCGCGCGGGCAAGCTCGGCACGGTCACGGCCGTGCACCCGCCCTCGCGCTTCGGGGAGATCGACATCGAAGGCCACACCGCGCGCACGTTCCGCGAAAAGCCCCAAATCGCCGAAGGCTGGATCAACGGCGGCTTCATGGTGCTGCGCAAGGCGGCGTTGGCGGCGATCGCCGCGGGCGACGATGCGCGTAGTCTGGAGGTCGACGTGCTGCCCAAACTCGCGGAAGCGGGGCAGCTTGCCGTGCACAAACACGCCGGTTTCTGGCAGTGCATGGACACCTACAGGGACATGACCTTGCTCAACGAACTTTGGGCGGCCGGAAAGGCGCCCTGGGCATGAAGGCGGGAGGCATGACGGCCGAAGAAACGATCCGCCGCTATTATGCGGCGTTCAACGCCCGCGATTGGGCGGGCATGACGGCGCTGCTGACCGAGGACGTCGCCCACGACGTCTGCCAAGGTGGCCGGGAGACCGGGCGCGCCGCTTTCGCGAAATTCCTCGCGCATATGGACCGATGCTATCGCGAAACGGTGCGCGATCTGGTCGTGATGACCGCGGCCGACGGTGCCCGCGCCGCCGCCGAATTCGAGCTGGACGGCGAATATCTGGCGACCGACGGCCCCCATCCGCCGGCGCGCGGTCAGCGCTACACGCTGCGCGTGGGCGCCTTCTTCGATCTTGCGGACGGCAAGATCGCGCGCGTGTCCAACCACTACAACGTCAAGGCGTGGCTCGACCAGGTACGATGAGCCTCGTTTTCGACGTGCTGTCGGGCGAGGGGATCGCCCCGTTCGTGCCCGATCTTGCGCGGTTGCGCGTCGGCGTGTTCCGCGACTGGCCCTATCTTTACGAAGGTTCGCTCGACTACGAGCGCAAGTACCTCGCCAAGTACGTCCGCTTGGCGCGCGCCACGGTCGTGCTCGCGCGCGACGGCGATGCCGTCGTCGGCGCGTCGACCGCGTTGCCGTTGGTCGAGGCGGAGGCGGAGTTGCGTGCCCCCTTCCTGGACGCAGGACTCGATCCGGCGGAGGTCTACTACTACGGCGAGTCCGTGCTGCTCGCCCCCTATCGCGGTCGTGGGGCGGGCGTGCGGTTTTTCGCCGAACGCGAGGTGCGCGCCCGTGCCTTGGGGTTCGGCTACGCGACTTTTTGCGGTGTCGTGCGCCCGCCCGACCATCCCGCGCGGCCCCCGGACTATGTTCCGCTCGACGCGTTTTGGACCAAGCGCGGCTTCGTCCCGCGGCCCGACCTGATGGCGTCGTTCGAATGGCGCGACGTCGGTGGGACGGTGCCCACGCGCAAACCGATGGCGTTTTGGCTGAAATCGCTTCGGCACGGTTGACAGGCGCGGCGCGGCGACCGAGTGTTTTCTCTTCGGCGGAAGCCCGTTCCGCCCCTCGGAATGAGCCCCCCCATGACCGAAACTCTGGACGTGCCCGCCCGGACCAATCGCGACAAAGACGGCGTCGCTGCGGTGGGCCGCGCGCTCGCTCTGGTCGCCGCGTTCGACGAGCGCAATCCGCGCCTGACGCTGGCCGAACTCGCCAAGCGCACCGGCTTCTACAAAAGCACGATTTTGCGCCTGTCGGTGTCGTTGGAGCGCGCGGGCTTCCTCGCGCGCGATCCCGACGGGGCGTTTCGTGTCGGCGCTGCGGCATTGAAAGCGGGGCAGCTTTATCAAGCGGCATTCCGGCTCGGCGACGTCGCCTTGCCGATTTTGCGCAAGCTCGCCGCCGACACCGGGGAGACCGCCTCGCTCTACGTGCGCGAAGGCGATATGCGCGTTTGCCTGCATCGCGTCGAGTCCGCGCAGATGGTCCGCGCGATCGTCCGCGAGGGCGACCGTCGCCCGCTCGACCGGGGAGCCGCGGGTAAGGTGTTACGCCTCGACCAAGCCGCCTCGGAACTCGCCGAGAACGGATTTTTGGTTTCGATCGGCGAAGTGTCCGCCGAAAGCGCCGCGATCGCCGCACCCGTCTACGGCGCCGACGCGCGGATCGTGGCGGCCATCTCCGCTTCGGGCCCCGCGCAGCGTTTCACGCCCGTCGCCATCCCCGCGATGGGGGCTCACGCGAAGGCCGCCGCCGCCGAACTCACCACCCGCCTGGGCGGCCGTTTTCCGGTTTGAACGAGGTCCCGCGCGATGTCCGACCCCGACATTCTGATCAGCGAAGTCGGCCCGCGCGACGGGCTGCAGAACACCAAAATCTTCATGCCGACCGAGGCCAAGAAGCGCTGGATTTCGGCGTTGGCGGCGGCGGGCTTGCGCGAGATCGAAGTCTGCTCCTTCGTCAATCCGAAGCTGATCGCGCAGTTTTCGGACGCCGATGAAGTCGTCGCCCACGCCGTCACGCTTCCGAACGTCGCGGTCGTGGCGTTGGTGCCCAACTTCAAGGGCGCGGAACGCGCGGCGAAGACCGCCGCTCGGAAAATCTCGCTGCCGATTTCCGCCTCCGAGGCGCATTCGGTGTCCAACGTGCGCAAGACGATCGACGAACAGGTCGCCGAGCTGTCGCGCATCGTGGAATTGCGCCGTGCCGGCGGCGCGACGTTCGAGATCAACGGCGGCATTTCGACCGCTTTCGGCTGCACGATCCAAGGCGAGGTCAAGCAGGCCGACGTGCTGCGCCTGGTCGAACGCGTGGTCGCGGCCGGTGCGGACTCGGTTTCCATCGCCGATACGGTGGGCTACGCCAATCCAAAGCAGGTGCGCGAGGTTTTCGCGGCGGCCCGGCGCATCGCCGGAGCCAAACTCGATGCGGCGCATTTCCACAACACGCGCGGCCTCGGCCTCGCCAATTGCCTCGCGGCGATCGAGGTCGGCGTCCGATCGCTCGATTCGTCGATGGCGGGTCTGGGCGGCTGCCCCTATGCGCCGGGGGCGTCGGGCAACGTGATCACCGAGGACCTCGTCTTCATGCTGGAATCGATGGGCCTGAAGACCGGGATCGATTTCGCCAAGCTGCTCGACGCGCGCCGCGTTCTCGAAGACGCGTTGCCGGGCGCCGAATTCCACGGCCATCTCGCCAAAGCGGGTCTGCCCAAGGGATTCAAGGAAGCCGCCTGACATGACCGAAGCTCCCCAGCCGCTCAAGGGCCTCAAGGTCGTCGAGTTCGTTCATATGGTGATGGGGCCGACCTGCGGCCTCGTGCTCGGCGATCTCGGCGCCGACGTGATCAAGGTCGAACCCGTGCCCGCGGGCGACAACACCCGCCGCTTGGGCGCGTCGGGCGCCGGGTTCTTCGCGACCTTCAACCGCAACAAGCGCGCGATCGCCGTGGACATGAAGTCGCCCGAGGGCTTGGCGATCGTCACGAAGCTGGTGGCGCGGGCCGACGTGGTCACCGAGAATTTCCGGCCCGGGGCGATGGACAAGCTCGGTCTGGGGTACGAAGCGCTTTCGAAGATCAATCCGCGCCTCGTCTATTGCTCGCTCAAAGGCTTCCTCGAGGGGCCTTACGAGCATCGCACGGCACTCGACGAGGTCGTGCAGATGATGGCCGGTCTCGCCTACATGACCGGTCCGGCGGGGCGACCCTTGCGCGCGGGCACGTCGGTCAACGACATCATGGGCGGCATGTTCGCCGCGATCGGCATCCTCGCCGCGATCGAGGAGCGCCATCGCACCGGCAAGGGGCGTTACGTCAAATCCGCCCTCTACGAGAACTGCGCGTTCCTGGTCGCCCAGCACATCGCGCAGTATTGCGTGACGGGCGAGGCGCCGCCGCCGATGGCCGTGCGCCGCGCGGCGTGGGGCATCTACGACGTGTTCGACACCGCCGACGGCGACCAGCTTTTCCTCGCCGTCGTCAGCGACACGCAATGGGGACCGTTCTGCGACGAGTTCGGGCTGACGGCGCTGAAAGCCGATCCCGCGCTCGCCACCAACAACCAGCGCTGCGCCGCGCGCGCGACGTTGATCCCGGCGGTCGGCGACGCGCTGCGGCGCCTGACCAAGGCCGAATTGCTCGCGAAGGCGGAGAAGCTCGGCATTCCCTACGCGCCCATCGTCAAGCCGGTCGAATTGCTCGACGACCCGCATCTGCTCCAGTCCGGCGGCTTCGTTGACGTGACGACGCCCGAAGGCAAAAAGGTGCGCGTGCCCGCGCTGCCGGTCAGCTTCGACGGCGCGCGACTGCCGCTGCGGCGCGACCTGCCCGACGTCGGTGCCGACGGCCGCGAGATCCTGGCCGAACTCGGCTATGCGGCCGCGGACATCGAGCGGTTGGTCGCCGCCGATATCCTGAAGATCCCGCTGCCCAGTCGCTGAACTGGAGATTCGCGGCGGCCGCCGGCCTATCGGCCGTACGTCGCCTCTATTTGTGCGCTCGTCAGCGCGTTGAGATTGGTCATGTAACCGACCAGCGCCGCGCTGGCGTCGGCCGGGAGATCGAGTTTCTCAACTTTCAAGGCCGTTATCTTGAATATGTAACGATGCGGTTTCGCGCCGGGCGGCGGGCAGGCGCCGCCGAATCCTGGGGCGCCGAAGTCCGTCCGACTTTCGACCGATCCCGCCGGTAGTTTTGTCTTGTCGCGGCTCGCACCCGCGTCGAGCGAGCGGACTGTGGAGGGAATGTCGAATACGACCCAATGCCACCACCCGGATCCGGTCGGCGCGTCGGGATCGTAGACCGTGATTACGAAGCTTTTCGTGCCTGCCGGCGGGTCCGTCCACGCGAGGTGGGGCGAGATATTGGCGCCTGTGCAACCGAAGCCGTTCAGGACCTGGGCTTGGTTCAGCCGCTGGCCAGATAAGATATCGGTGCTGGTCAGAGCGAAATCGGCGGCGAAGACCGGGGGCGCCAGCATCATTGCGATGATGGCGGCAGCTGCGCTTTTCATCTGCGACTCCTTGTTGTGAGAACGCAGATCAACCCTCCCACGAATTGCTTGGTCTCGCCGTGCCGAAACGCTCGTTTTCCGCGCCGTGCCGCTTTATCGGCTGTGCCCGCGTATTCTTGATGGGGCAACGCCGAATCGGGATCGGAATCGCACGGCAAAACGGGACGGCGACTGATAGCCGACATCGAAGGCGATCCGCGCGATAGACATCCGCGAACTCTGCAGTCGTTGCAGCGCGATCGTGAGGCGTACATCGATCACAAGATTTCTGAAGTTCGCGCCCTCGTCCGCAAGGCGGCGCCGGAAACTCGCGTCGCTCAGCGCATAGCCGCGTCGCGCGAGCAGCGCGCGTATGTCCGTCAGCGACCAGCTACGGGAAGGATCGCGCGCCACGATATCGCGGACGAGGAAGGAAACGTCGGGCCGATCGCGTATTCCCCAATTGATCCCCAACAGGGAAAGCCAAAGCGCGATTTCCCCGATCCGATGCTTGACGATCGAATCGGGTAGCGCCGATGCCTCTGCGCGTAGCCTGTCAAGCTGGGCCAGTAGCCCGGCGGGTGGAACGAACGCGGCGTGCGCCGTGCTGGATATCGGTCCGGGTGCGCAAGCGAAGGAGTCCAAGTTGTCCACGGCGAAAACATCTGCCCTGTAGGCTCCTCCGGCAGGGGTATCGTTTCGGACGTCAGCCAAAACGCCGCCGCTCAAAGCGATCGCGTCGCCGGGGCCTGCGGTCAAAGTTTTCCCGCCGACGGTTATGCTTTTTCTGCCGGCGCGCACCAGAATCAGGGTGGGCTGCACGATCGCGAGTTTGCGGAACCGGGCGCTCTTGCTTTGGTCGATCGAGAACACGGAAAGCAGGCCGGACATTCCAAAGAGATTCGCCGAAGCGACGAGATCATGGCAACCGCTTTCGTGCGCTTGCGGCGGTTTCGGCGCACACGACGACGGCCCGGTGTCGCAAAGGATGTCGTTCAGGTCAAAAACGCCAAATAATCGTTGACGATTTGTCAACGTTATCGTAGCTTCCATTGGCCGAATACAAGAATTAGGCTTTTTCCCCTCGGGCCGGTCCCCCCGCCCTCCGGGGGGAACCGGGCAAACAGGGAGTTCAAAAGATGAAGAAGACCCATGCGCTTTCGCGCCGTGCCGTCCTTGCGGGCGCGGCCGCCCTTCCCGTCCTGTCGGCGCCGTCGATCGGCCGCGCCCAGGCGCCGCGTTGGAAGTGGGATCTGCCCGCCGGCTATGCGGCCACCAATTTCCACTCGGTCAACCTGATCCAGTTCGCCAAGGACGTGAAGGACGCCACCGGCGGCCAGCTCGAAATCACCGTCCACGCCGGCGCCTCGCTGTTCCGCGTTCCCGAAATCATGCGCGCCGTCCAAACCGGCCAGGCGCAGATCGGCGAATTGCTGATGGTGGTGCTGGAGAACGAGGACGCGATGTTCGGCGCGGACAACATTCCGTTCCTCGCCACGTCCTTCGCGCAGGCCCGCCGCCTCGCCGACCTTCAGATCCCCTATGTCGAGCGCCGCTTGAACGCGCGCGGCGTGCGCTACCTGTTCTCGGTGCCGTGGCCGCCGCAGGGCTTCTATTCGCCCAAGGCGCTGAACGTGCCCGAGGATCTGCGCGGGCTGTCGTTCCGCTCCTACGGCGCTTCGGCCGGCCGCTTCGCCGAACTCGCGGGCATGCGCGTGACCACCGTGCAGGCCGCCGAACTCGCGCAAGCCTTCTCGACGGGACGCGTCAACTCGATGATCTCCTCGGGCGCCACGGGCTTCGACACGAAGCTGTGGGAGCACGTGAAGTTCTACTACGACGTCCAAGCTTGGCTGCCGAAGAACATGATCATGGTCAACCAGCGCGCGTGGGCGGGCCTGCCCGCCGGCGTGCAGGCGGCCGTCACGCAAGCGGCCAAGGTCGCCGAAGCGCGCGGCTGGGCCGAATCCCAGCGTCTGGACCGCACGTTCCTCGACGCGTTCCGCGCCAACGGCATGACGGTGTCCGAGCCGTCCGATGCGCTGCGCGCCGGCTTCCGCCGCTGGGGCGAGGAGCTTTCGCGCGATTGGCTGCAGCGCGCGGGCGCGGACGGACAAGCGCTCGTGAACGCTTTCCGCGCCGCTTCCTGACGCGGAGATAGGTTCGAAGGCCGGCGGCTTATCCCCGCCGGCCTTTCTCTTTCCGGTTCGAGGGAACGCCATGCGCCGCGTGCTCGACGCGATCTACGACGGTTCGGCTTGGCTCGCGGGCATCGCGATGCTGTCGATCCTGATAATCACGCTAATCCAAGTCCTGGGCGGCGTCTCCGATTTCTTCGTGCGCGGCACGGACGCCTATGCGGGCTATGCGATGGCCGCGGCGTCGTTCTTCGCGCTCGCCCACACGCTCAAGCGCGGCGAACACATCCGCGTGACGCTGTTCTTGCAGCGCCTGCCCGAGGGCCCTCGCCGCGTGATGGAGATCTTGTGCCTCGCGACGGCCGCGTTCCTGACGGCCTATTTCGCCTGGTTCGCGTGGGACATGGTCTATTGGTCGTGGGAGTTCGACAGTCGCTCCGACGCCATGGATGCGTCGCCCCTGTGGATCCCGCAAATGGCGATGTCGTTGGGTGCGACGGCGCTCGCCATCGCTTTCGTCGACGAACTGGTCCAGGTGCTGGGCGGACGCGACGTCCGCGAAAGCGACCTGACGGCCGACAAGCAGCACACGGAATAGGGGCGCAACGGCGATGGATTCGATCGGCATCGCGGGACTTTTGATCGTCCTGCTCTTCATCATCCTGGGCTCGGGCGTTTGGATCGGCGTGGCGTTGCTGGGCGTCGGCTGGATCGCCATGGAGATGTTCACGAGCCGGCCCGTCGGTCCGGCGATGGTGACGACGATCTGGGGCGCTTCGTCCTCGTGGACGCTGACCGCGCTGCCGATGTTCATCTGGATGGGCGAAATCCTGTTCCGCACGCGTCTGTCCGAGGACATGTTCAAGGGCCTCGCGCCCTGGATGCAGCGTCTGCCCGGCCGCCTGATCCACACCAACGTGATCGGCTGCACGATCTTCGCGGCGATTTCGGGCTCGTCCGCGGCGACATGCGCGACCATCGGCAAGATGTCGATCCCCGAATTGCGCAAGCGCGGTTATCCGGAAGGCATGATCGTCGGCAGTCTCGCGGGCTCGGGCACGCTCGGCCTGCTGATCCCGCCGTCGCTGATCATGATCGTGTACGGCGTGCAGACCAACACGTCGATCGCCCAGCTTTTCATCGCCGGAGTCATTCCGGGCCTCACGCTCGCCGGTCTTTTCATGGTCACCGTCATGATTTGGGCGATGGTCGAGAAGGACCGCATCCCGGCGGCGGACATGGCGATGTCGTTCATGCAGAAGATCTACGCCGCGCGGCATCTGATCCCGTCGGTGGCGCTGATCGTGATCGTGCTCGGTTCGATCTATTCGGGCCTTGCCACGGCGACCGAGGCGGCGGCCGTGGGCGTGGCGGGCGCGCTGTTGGTTTCGATCGTCCAAGGCGACATGAATTGGACCGTGTTCAAGGAAAGCCTGATGGGGGCGACGCGCCTGTCGTGCATGATCGCACTGATCCTGGCCGGGGCCGCATTCCTGACCCTGGCGATGGGCTTCACGGGCTTGCCGCGGCATTTGGCCGAATGGATCGATTCGCTGGACATGTCGCCCGGCATGCTGATCTTCGCCCTGTCGGCGTTCTACATCGTGCTGGGCTGCTTTCTCGACGGCATTTCGATGGTCGTGCTGACCATGGCGGTCATCATGCCGACGATCGAGCGCGCCGGCTTCGACTTGATTTGGTTCGGCATTTTCATCGTTATCGTCGTCGAGATGGCGCAAATCACACCGCCGGTGGGGTTCAATCTGTTCGTGCTTCAGGGCATGACCGGCCACCAAATCACCTATATCGGGAAGGTCGCCTTCCCGTTCTTCGTGATGATGTGCGTGATGGTGGCGGCGTTGTTCTGGTTCCCCGAATTGGCGACATGGCTGCCCAAGCAAATGGTCGGATGACGGAGCCCGGTTCGTCCGTTAAATAGGACAAGCGGGCGTCCGGAAGGGCCGGGCGTTCCGTCTCCGTTTTTCGGGCACGGCGATGATCTTCGGCCGGCGGCGCGTTTTGGCAGCGATGGGGGCGTCCGTTTTGGCCGCACCCGCCGGCTCGATTCGGCCCGCCGCCGCCCAAGACGCCCGATTTTTCCGTATTGCGTCCGGCCCGACCGAATCGAGCCTGTTCCAAGCCGGCACGCTGATCGGCCAGATCGTTTCCTCGCCACCCGGGGCGCGCGACTGCGCGCGCGGCGGGGCGTGCGGCGTTCCGGGCATGATCGCGGTCAACCAGACCACGGCCGGATCGGTCGCCAATCTCGATCTGCTGGCTGCGGGCCGGATCGATTCGATCCTCGCCCAGGCCGATTTCGCGCACGCCGCCTTCGTGGCCGGCGGCCCGTGGCGCGGCAAGCCGCCTTTCGCCAATCTGCGCGTGCTCGCGCATCTTTATCCGGAGACGCTGCACGTCGTGGTCCGCCGCGCCGCCGGCATCGCCGATCTCAGGGGCTTGCGCGGCAGGCCGATCTCGCTGGGCGAACGGGAATCGGGAACGGCGACAAATGCGCGCGCGATCCTGGCCGCCGCCAATCTGCCCGAACGCGACATCCGCGCGCAGTACCTCAAGACCGCCGAAGCGGTCGAGGCGATGAAGGACGGCAAGCTCGACGCGTTCTTCGATACGGCGGCCGTCCCGTCGGCGCTGATCCGCGAATTGGCGCAAGAGCGGGAGATCGCATTGCTCCCCCTCGACGGGTTGATCGCGCGCTTGCGCCCGCAACAGCCGTTTTTGTCGGCCACGACGATCCCGGCGGGCGTCTATCCCAATGTCGGCGAAACGCCGTCGCTGTCGGTCGGCATTTTGTGGCTCACGCTCGCGGCGACCGACGATGCGATCGCCCAGGGCCTGGTCCGCGCGCTGTGGCACCCCAACAACCGCCGCGCGCTCGAAGGCCATCCGGCGTTGGGCCGCCTGATCCGCGCCGACGCCGCGGCCGAAAGCTTCGGCTTGCCGCTGCATGCCGGGGCGGCCGCGCACTACGCCGAAGGCGGCGTCACGCGCTGATCCCAAGCTCCCGGTCGAGCCACGCCGACAAGCGCGCGCCGTAATGCGCCCAGGTGAATTCCTCGGCCCGCGCGCGCGCTGCCGTCGCCATGCGCGCGCGCAAATCCGGATCGCGGTGGAGGGCCCGAAGGCGGTCGACCAGCGCGTCAACGTCGCGCGGCGCCACCAAATAACCCTCGACGCCGTCGCGCACGACCGATCCGGTGTTGGGCGTGCACACGACCGGCAAGCCCGAGGCGAGCGCTTCGTAGCTCGCGAAGGCCGAACCTTCGTGCAGCGAAGGATAGGCGAAGACATCCGCAGTCTGGAACAGCGCGTGCACCTCGTGGAAAGGCACGTGACGGACATGGCGGAAGACGTTCGCGTAGGGGGCGAAGGCCGCTTCGCCGCCCGCAAGCTTGCCCACGCAGACCAGTTCCATGCCCGGTATCGCCGCGCGCTTGGCGGCTTCCAGCAGATATTTGATCCCCTTGCGCTGGGACAAGCCGCCCACGAACAGGACGCGGAACTTGCCATCGGGCGCGCGCGGGGCGGGGCGGAACCGCGCGGTGTCCACGCCATAGGGCAGCACGAACACGCGCGCCGGATCGACGCCGCGCGCGGAAAGCGTATCGCGCACGTAATCGGACGGCACGATCACCCGATCAGCCTCGATCGCTTCGCGCCGGCAGATGTCGATTACGCGGGCCGGGGGCAAGGGCAGGGTTTCGGCGAATTCGGGGGCGCGGCGCGCCTCCTCGGCGAAGATATCGAGCCCCGCTTCGATGTGGCCGATCACTTGGTTGAGGATGGCGAGTGCGCCCGCGCTCTGCGCGGTGCGCTGGGCCCGCAGGGCCGAGGAATCGTGCCCGATGACGAAACGCGGGTTCGACCGGCGCACGAGCTCGGCGAAATTCGAGTCGAACACCTCGTTGCGCCAGGCGATGGCGGCCAGCTGGCGTTCGGCCGACAGTTTCAGGCGCGTCGAGGCGACGTACATCACCTCGGGCACGGGCTGGAACGTGACCCGCGCGGGATCCACGCCCGCGTGGCTGCGGCGCTTCAAATCGCGCTCGACCGCGGCGCGAAGCCGGCCGGGCAGCAAGGCCGTCAGCTTCGGCAGAAGGCCGGCACCGGTCCAGAACAGTCCGGTTTCGAAGCGCGCGTCGTAGCCCGCGAATTGGAGGGCGGCCACCAATTGATAGGCCAGATGGTTGGACCCCGGATGGCCGATCAGGCCCAGGCACTCGGCGCGCTTCATCGGGCGATCAGGCGGCGCACGGCCGACCAGTCCTCGTGCGTGGGTTTGAACAGCGGCAGCACGGGCGCGCCGATCCGCCGATGCAGCGTCGCCGCCATCACCGCCATCGCCACGACGTTGGCGACGACCACGGCCCATGCCGCCCCGATCAGGCCCAACGTGGGCAGGAACAACGCGAGGGCAGCACCCGCACCGGCCAAGCCGATCAATTCGGCGGCACCGATCGACAGCGACTTGTCGAAGGCGTTCAGCGCCTGGATGAACATCAGCTTGGCCGCGAAGAACGGCAGGCCGATCAGCATGATCTGGCAGATGGTGGCGCTTTCGTCGAAGGCGTGGCCGAAGATCAACGGCACCAGAAATTCGGCGAGGATGGCGAGCGCGACCGCGCTGCACCCGGCCATCGCCATCGCCAAGCGCAAATAGATGCCGAAGATCCGCAGTTTCTCGGCCGGTTCCGGGGCCGCGCTGATCTTCGGAAAGGCGATGCCGGCGATCGTATTGACCAGAATCATCGGCCCGTTGGCGACGGTCAACGCCACCGCGTAGAGACCCATATCGCTCGCCGTCAGGAACAGCGACACCGCCGCCTGATCGATGCGCTGGCGCGCGGAGTTGACGATCTCGCCCACATGCACGCGCGCGCCGTAGCCGAGCAGGCCCTTGGCGACCGCCGGATCGGGCTTCCAGCCGACCCAGCCTTTGCGGGCGAGCCACACGACGCCCACCAGGCCCGACAGCGCCGTTCCGGCGATGTAGGCGATCGCGAATGCCTGCACGCTGGCCCCTTGCGCGGCCCACAGCGTCAGAATGAAACCGAGATAGCCCACGCCCACCAGCAGGCGCACGACGTTCCAGCCTTTGACGTCGAGATGGCCTTGGAACATCGTCGCGACGAACAGCGCGAACAGATAGACCGGCACGTAGGCGGCGATGTACCAGCTTTCGATGGCCTGAAGGCGCGCGGATTCCCCGCTGAGCAGCAGCGGGATCGTCGCATAGCCGATCGCGACCAGCGCGACCGCCAGGATCGCCCCCAGCCACATGATCGTCGCGAACAGAACCTTGGGTGCCGCCGCGCGCGTCGCCGCGCGATAAAGCAGCGCGTCCGACAGCGCAAGGATGCCGAATTCGACCAGCAAGCCCGGCCACAACATGATTTCGGCGAGTTCGCCGCGGCCTTCGGGGCCGAGCAGGCGCGCGGCCAGCAGCCCCGTCAGGATGTTCACCACCTGGATGATCGCGGTGGTGACGAAGGACCAGGACATATCCTTCATGGCGCGAACCGTCCCGGGAACAGCGCGCCCAGTGCGGCGCGCAGACCCGCGACGTCCTCGCGAAAGCTCCAGCGATCCACGATCGCGCGCGAGCGCCGTCCATAGGCCGCCAGCCGGTCCGCGTCGCCCAGCACCTCGACCAAGGCGCGGGCCAGATCGTCGACGTCGTCGGTGCGGAAGATGGCGCCGTTTTCGCCCGGCCGGCACAGATCGGGGGCCGCGCCGATCATGTCCGAACAGATCACCGCGCGGCCCGCGCACATCACCTCGTTGACGACCAAGCCCCAGGCTTCCTGGCCCGAAGGCAGCACGAACGCGTCGCAAAGGTCGTAGCAGGCCGGCAATTCGTTCTGGCCCTTGAAGCCGAGGAACTTGACGCTGCCCGGCGGCAAGGCGGCGGCCAGCGTCTCGAGTTCGGCGCGCTGCGGCCCGTCGCCGGCGAAGGCGAGCACGGGGTCGCGCAAGGCGGGATTGGCGCGGACCTTGGCGAACGCATCCAGCAGCAGGCGCGGGCGCTTGCGTTCGATCAGCTTGGCGACGAACAGCACCACCGGCCGTCCCTCGGCGATGCCGAGTTCGCGTTTGAACGCCGCGCGCGTGCGCGCGGCGTCGGCCGCTTGGGCGGCGAAGCGGTCGTTGTCGACCGCGTAGGGCACCGGGAAGATCCGCGCGGGATCGACGCCGTTCTCGACGTAATAGCGTTTGTTGAGCTCGCCGATCGCGAGATAGGCGTCCACGCCCCGCTTCAACGTTTCGAAGAAAATCCGCTTGGCGAGACGCTTGGCGCCCGACCGTTGCGCGGAGATCGGCGTCGCCTCGTCGCGCAGCAGAACTTTGATCCCGCGTTTCTTGGCCGACAGGATCGCCGCCCAATGGCTCGCGTGCGCGTAGCCGTGGATCCACAGCGCGTCGAAGCCGCCGCGGTCGAGTTCGCGCGCGAAGCCGGTCGAAAACGGGCGCCAAACCGTCAGCGGTTCGAGCACGCCTTCGGGCGGTTTGGGGTCGAGCCGTGCGAGCGTGGTCGAGGCATAGCCCTCGAGCAGCGGCACGTCCCAATCGATCTTCTGCTTGAATTCGCCCGCGACGAAGGGCCGCGTCGTGAAATCGGTGCCGAAGAACGCGTGGAAATCGATGTCCGGCTGCGCAGCCACCATCCGCAACAGCGGCGCCTGATAGGGGATCGGATGGGTGACGAGATAGGCGAGGCGGAGCTTTTCCATGCTCACGCCCCGACGAATTCCCGATGCACTTGGCGCGCCCAGCCGCGCAGGCCCCGTAGGCCCGCTTCGGGGGCCGCATCGCCCATCAGCCATTCGCGCACCGGCACGACGAAGCCGGTCTTCGGCCGGTCGAGGATGGCGGCGGGCAGCGGCGGGCGCGGCGTCCGGCCCAGCGCGCGCTTGCCGGGCGCGTCGGCGCGGGCGAGGGCGGGTGCGACGCGGGCGAGGAAAACGGGATCGACGAAGGGCACGCGGATTTCTATCGAGTGGGCCATCCCCGCCCAATCCGAATCGCGTAACAGCCGGTCACGCATGTAGTTGGCGATCTCCAGCGCCGACACCTTCAGCCGCCCGGTCGGCAGGCGATCGAGCCCGGTATCGAGCTTGCGCGGAAGGTCGAGCGCTTCGAGCCCCTCGCGCGCCATTTTGGCGCCGAGCAGGCCCTCGATCTCCCACGGCATATGCAATGCCCGGCGCAGCAGATAGGCCCCGGGGTAGTCGCGTCCGTATTCAAGAAGCCCCGCGTATTTGGGCGATGTAAGCGCGCCGATCCAGCCTTGCGTGGCAGCGCGCCATGCCGGGCCCAGAAAGCCGAACGGTGCGGCGCGCGCGACCAAGGCGGGAATCTGCGCGAAGCCGGGATAGCCGGCGAAGACCTCGTCCCCGCCAAGACCCGACAATGCGACCTTGAGGCCTGCGCGCTTGGCAGCTTGGGCGACGAAAAACGTGTTGATGCCGTCGACCGTGGGCTGATCCATCGCGGCGAAAAGATTGGCCCGTTCGGCCGCGAAGGCGTCGCGGCCGATCCAAAGCGTGCGCTGGCGCGTGCCGCGGGCGGCGGCGAATTCCTCGGCCAGTCGCGTCTCGTCGTTCTCGGTGCCGCGATAGGCGTCGAAGCCGAGCGTGACCGTGTCGAGCTGGTTCGCGTCGGTTTCGGCCGCGATCCCGGCCAGCACGGTCGAATCGATGCCCGCGGACAGGAACACGCCGACCTTCACGTCGGCGATCATGTGATGGCGCAGCGTGTCGACGACCGCCTCGCGCAGATCGCCCGCATCGCCCGCGCCGCGCAACGCTTCGACCAGATCGAAGAACGGCGCCGGCTTGGAAAGTCCGCGCGCGTCCACCCAGATCGACGCGCCCGCGGGCAGCGCGCGGATGCCGCGATAGAGCGTGAAGGGATCGGGCACGTGGCCCCATACGAAAAATCCCGCGTGTCCGGCGGGATCGGGCGTCGTGTCGGGCGCGTCGGCCGCCAGCAGGGCTTTGACCTGACTGGCGAAGCGCAAGGTTTTGCCGTCGTCGGCGAGGTAGAGCGGCTTGATGCCGAACGGATCGCGCGCAAGGAACATGCCGCCCGCACCCGGATCGTGGATCGCGAAGGCGTACATGCCGCGCAAGCGCCCGAGCATCGCCCGGCCCTGGCGGGCGTAGAGATGCAGCAGCACTTCGGTGTCGGAGTTCGTGGCGAAGACCGCGCCTTGCGCCTCCAACTCGGCGCGCAAGGCCCGGTAATTGTAGATTTCGCCGTTGAAGACGATCCGCAGATCGGTGCCGGCCAGACGCATCGGCTGGTCGGCGATCGCGCGCAGATCGATGATCGACAGCCGCCGATGCCCGAAGCCCACGCGCCCGTCCTCGGCGAACCATTCGCCCGTCCCGTCGGGGCCGCGCAAGGCCATGGCGTCGCGGATCGCGGCCAGTTCGCGCGGTGCGACGCGCGGCGCGTCGGCGGCGTAGGCGAAGATGCCGGCGATCCCGCACATGCTATTTGACCGCGACGGCGTATAGGTTCTGCGTCAGCACCGTATGCGCGCGGCTGCCCGTTTCGACGGCCAGATAGAAGCGCAACGCGGCGCGGATCGCGCGCCACAGCAGCGCGCGCACCCGGCTTTTGAGGCCGTGGACCGCTGGCGGGTCCTCGAAACACTCGATCTTGCGCCAGCCCGAGGCGAGGAAAAGCTGCGCGAGGCTCTCGGGCGTGAAGGCCACCTCGTGCGTCAAATCGGAATAGATCATCAGCGTGCCGAAGGGCGACGACCCGTTCGGCACGTGCAGGATCAGGCGTCCGCCGGGCTTCAGCGCGCGATGGATCGCGTCGACCGCATCGAGGATCTCGTCGCGCGTCAGGTGTTCGAGCACGTCGAAGGCGACGACGGCGTCGAGGCTCGCCTCGGGCGTTTCGCGCAACGCGCCCATGAGATCGCCCTTGCGCACGCCCGGAATTCCGAGCCGCTCGGCCGCGGCGACTTGCGCGGGCGAACCGTCCACCCCGCTCATGTTCGCGTAGCCGGCCTTGCGCGCGAAGTGCAGCAGTGCGCCGTGCCCGCAACCCAGTTCCAGGATCCGCGCCGATCTGTCGGCCGGGAAATGCTCGGCGATCAGGCGGTTCAAATGCGCCGCGCGCGGGGCGAATCCGTCGAGCGTATCCGGCGCCAAAGGCGCGTTGGTGGCCGAGGTGTAGGCGGCATAGATCCGCGCGCGGAGGCGATCGCTGCTCATGCCGCGGCCCGCGTCCGGAAGCGTTCGAGCAGGCGGCCCTGCTGTTCGACGTAGCGCTCGAAGGCGAACAGTTTGTCGACCGTGCGTATGCCGGCTTGGCCCATGCGCGCGCACAGTGCGGGATCGGCCGCGAGCCGCGCGATCGACTCGGCGATCCGGTCGACGTCGAGCGGCGGCAGCGCGAACCCGCACGGATCGTCGGGCAGAATCGCTTCGGGCGAACCGTCCTCGTCGCCGCACAGGAAGGCCGTGCCGCACGACGCGGCCTCGATCAGCCCGAGCGGCACGGCTTCGCCCCAACCCGGCCCGCCGCGCGCGATCAGCGTGGCGAGGTCGGCGGCGGCGTAAAGGATCGGCAGGTGGTCCTGCGGCGCGCGGCCGGTGAAGCGCACCCGGTCGCCGAGCCCGCGCGCGCGCGCGTGGGATTCGAGCGCTTCGCGGTCCGGGCCGGACCCGACGATCAGATAGACCAGCCGCTCGTCGGCGAGTTTGGCCATCGCGTCCATGGTCTGGCGCTGGCCCTTGTTCGGCGGCAGCAGCATCGCGGCGACGGTGGTCAGCACGAACTTGCCGTCCAGGTCGTTCCAGCCGTAGTGCCGGGCGAGTTCGGCGCGCGCCGCGCGCTTGTCCATCGGCTTGAAGAAGGCGACCTCGACCGGATCGTAGAGCAGCCCCGTCGGCGGCACGCGGCGCCGGTATTTGGGCATCCAATCGATCGTGTATTTGCAGTCCGCGATGACCAGATCGGCGGCCTGGAACGCCGCTTCGCGCAGGCGCGGCAGCTTGGTCAGGATGTCGATGTTGTAGACGTTGACCGTGAACGGCGTGCCCGACGTTTTCTTGACGAGCCAGCCGAGGCCCGCGAGATAGACGTGGTTCAGCATCACCAGATCGTAGCGGCCGCGCGCGGCGAGGGCTTCGGCGAGCAGCGTGCGCACGGCCTTGAGCCGGCTTTCGAACGGCAGCTTGCGGTGCGCGACGCCCGGGGCGAGCGGCGCGCCGTCCTGCTTGTCGATCGACACGATGTCGAGCGTGTGGCCGAGGCGTTTCAACGCCTCGATCTGATAGCGGCTGTAGGTCGCGATGCCGCCGTAGCCTTCGACGTCGAACCCGAGGAAGAGGATGCGCATCGGGCGTCCTACTTGACCGCGACCGCCAGGAAGGTCTGGCTGAAGATCGCGTCCTTTCCGGTTTCGCCGGTTTCCGCGGCCAGCGCCAGCCGCAAGACGCCGCGCAAGGCCGCCCACAAGGCGGCGCGCACCGCGCTTTTGAGGCCGTGGACGGCCGGCTTGTCCTCGTAGCAGCGCACGTCCTTGAAGTCGCAAACGCGCAGCAGCTGTTCGATCGAGCGGCGGGTGAACGATCCCGTCGCCATGAAATCCCAGTAGCGCACGCGGCCCGCGAACAGCGCCTCGCCGTTGGGCAGATGCAGGATCCAGCGTCCGCCGGGCTTCAGCACGCGGCGCACTTCGTCGGCGAGCTTCATCTGCGTTTGCGGATCGAAATAGTGATAGAGGTCGAACAGCACGACGACGTCCAGGCTCGCATCCTTCGTCGCGGCCAGTTCGGCGACGAGATCGCCTTGGCGCACGCCTTCGATGCCGAGCTGCTTGGCCATCGCGACCTGTTCGGGGCTCGCGTCCACGCCGTGGAAATCCGCATAGCCCGCGCGCCGCGCGGCCCAAACGATCGCGCCGTGCCCGCAGCCCAAATCGATGCCCTTGATCGCGCGATCGGCCGGAAAGTGGCCGGCGATCAACTGGTCGAGGAACGGACGGCGCCGGTCGAGATTGGCCGCGGCGTCCGAAACGGCGGCGTGGGTCGAGACGTAGCGCGCCAAAACGCGGGCGCGCCAATCGACGGCGGGATTGCTGGAATTCTCGGCCATGGTCCGTCTAACGCTCCTAACCGCCCAAACATTCCCGCCGGACGACCAGCCGGTCGGGTTCGCGCATCATCGCCGCCACGCCGCGCGCGTCGTCGTCGCTGCGCGTGGGGTCGTTCATCGCGAATTCGAAGCGGTCGGGCAAGCTCCGCGCGCGTCCTTGCTCGCGAACCGACCATTCGAAGCGCACGATCCGCCGGCGCCGGTCGGTCGGATGTGGCTCGACCGCCAGAATACGGTAATGGGGTCCGGCACCCTCGACCGGGATCGGATCGACCGACATTTCCGAGGCCCCGTAGCTGCCCGGTTCGAGCCGGGCAAGCCGCAAGGCTTCCAAACACGCGATATCGGGGTCCGGCAGACGCCAACCGGCCAGCTCCAGCGCCAGGAAATCGCGCGCGAGCTCGGTTTCCAGGGCCGATTGCGCCTGGACGGGGCCGGCGCCGAGCAGGCCGGCGAGCAGGATGGGGAGGAGCGGGGTCACGGGAGGGGGCGGGTCCGGCCGGGTTCGTAGCCCGTTCGCCCGGGCTTCGCAAGCGGGGCCGGAGTGCTACATTGCGCGCCCTCATGACCGTTCCCGATCTCGCCCATCAGTTCAAAGCCGGCATGCGACGCTTGGGTGCCGGCGTCACCATCGTCACCACTTTCGACGGCAAGGTCCGCGCGGGCCTGACCGCGACGGCCGTGTGTTCGCTGTCCGCCGAACCGCCGCAATTGTTGGTATGCGTCAATCGTCAGGCGTGGCCCAACCCGATCATCGCGCGCGCCAAGCGGTTTTCGGTCAATGTGCTCGCCGCCGCGCAAAAGGGTCTCGCCTTGCGCTTCGCGGGAGCGACCGGCCACCAGGGCGAGGACCGGTTCGCCAAAGGGCGGTGGAGCGTGCTGGCGACGGGGGCGCCCATTCTCGACGGCGCGCTGGCGAGCTTCGACTGCGAACTGGCGCGCGCGATTCCGGCGGGCACGCATACGATCTTCATCGGTCGCGTCGTTTCGGTCGTGTCGCGCAAAGGGGGCAAGGCGCTGCTTTACGCCGATGGGGCGTTCGCGGGCTTGACCAAGGGCAAGTGAGGGCGTTCGCCCCGCTCGCCGATCCGGTCGTCGCGCGCCTGTGGACCGCCAATTCGATCGTCACCACGGGGGACGAGGTGTTCCGCGTGGCGCTGATATGGCTCGCCGTGCAGACGGTGGGGCGCGACGCGGGCTATTTGGGCGCGTTGCAGTCGGCCGCGATGCTGATGGGCGCCATGTTCGGCGGAGTGCTCGCGGGCGCGCTCGAACAGCGCCGCGCGATGAGCCTTTACTGCCTGTTCGGCGCGGCCTTCGTCGCGGTGCCGTTCTTGGTTTGGGAGTTCGGCTCGCCCGCCTTTCCCGCACTGGCGTTGGCCGGCATCGCGGTGGCGCTGATGCGCGCGCAGCTCGAGC
>JADCGK010000231.1 GCA_020249045.1 Azospirillum sp.
CGCTCGTCCTCCGAGCCCACTTCGACGCGCGCGACCTCGCCCAGGCGGATCTGGTAGCCCTGGCGCGTGGTGACGACGATGTCGCGGAACTGTTCGGGCGTGGACAGGCGCGAATCGGTCTTCACCGTCAATTCGCGCTGGGTGGATTCGATGCGGCCCGAGGGCAGTTCGACGTTCTGCCGTCGGATGGCGGTTTCGACGTCGTCGACCGTCAATTGCCGCGCGGCGAGGGCCTGCCGGTCGAGCCACACGCGCATCGAATAGCGCCGCTCGCCCGAAATGTTGACCTGCGCCACGCCGGGCACGATCGACAGGCGGTCGACGATGTTGCGCCGCGCGTAGTCGGTGAGTTCGAGCTGCGAATAACGGTCGGAAGCGAGCGTGAGCCACAGGATCGCGCGCTGGTCGCCGTCCACCTTGGCGATGATCGGATCGTCGACGCCGTCGGGCAGGCGCGCACGCACGCGCGCCACGCGGTCGCGCACGTCGGCGGAGGCCGCGTCGATATCCCGCCCGAGACGGAATTCGATCGAGACCGACGAACGCTCCTCGCGGCTTTGCGAAACGATGCCCCGCACGCCTTCGATGCCCGCAACGGCCGATTCGATGAGTTCCGTGACGCGGCTTTCCACGACCTGGTTCGAAGCGCCCTTGTAGACGGTCGTGACGTTCACGATCGGCGGATCGATCGCCGGATATTCGCGCACCGGAAGGCGCTGGTAGGCGGCGAGCCCCAGCACCACGATGAGCAGCGAAATGACGGTCGCGAAGACCGGGCGCTTGATCGAAACGTCGGACAGGACCATGGCGTTTTGACTCAGCTGGTGGGGGTGTTTTGGGGGCGGAACGGGCTCGGGCGGACCGGGCCGTTGTGGCGGACGCGTTGCAGCCCGCGCACGATGATTTGGTCGGTGGCGGCGATGCCTTCGGCGATCTCGACCTCGCCCTGCTGGCGCAGGCCGAGCTTGACCTCGCGGCGCAGCGAACGGCCGTCTGCGACGACGAACACGAACTGCCGCGCGCCTTCGGCGACCAGCGCGTCCTCGGGCACGATCAACGCGTTCTCGCGCGTGGCGACCGCCAAGCCGATGTTGAGGAACATGCCGGGCTTGAGCGCGCCGTCGGCATTGTCGAACGTCGCGTTCAGGCGGACGGCGCGCGTGGCCGGATCCACGCGCGTGTCGATCGCCGTGACCGCGCCCTGGAACGCCCGACCCGCGAAGGCGGGCGTCGTCGCGTTGACCGCCAGGCCCTGGCGCAACACGCCCAGATATTGCTCTGGGATCGAGAAATCGACCTTGATCGTGCGCACGTCATCGAGCGTGGTGACGACCGTGCCGGGCTGCAGCAGCGCGCCGACGGAAACCTGGCGCAAGCCCACGCGGCCTTCGAACGGGGCGGCGATGCGGAAATCGTCGAGCCGCGCGTCGGCCGCGCGCAGGCGGCTTTCGTTCTGGCGGATGCGGCCTTCGGCGGCGCGCAATTGGCTTTCCAGCTGATCGACCCGCGCCTCGGGCGCGTTGCCCGTCGCCCGCAGCGCGCGCGTACGGTCCAACTGTTGGCGGATTTCGTCGGCCGCGGCGCGCGCTTGGGCGATTTCCGCGCGGACCGAATCCATGTCCGCGGCGCGTTCGCGGCTCTCCAATTCCACCAATGCTTGGCCCGCGCGCACGGTCTGTCCTTCCTGGAACAGGATGCGCGCGACCGTGCCCGTTTGCTTGGCGGTCAGCGTCACGGATTCGTTGGCGCGCGCCGTTCCGACGGCTTCGGCGCGTTCGACGACCTGCCGGGTCGTCGGCGTCACGAATTCGACAGCGGGCGGCGGTGGGGCTTGGCGCTGGGTCGCGGCGGCCTTGCCGCCCCATTCCTGGTAGGCATACCAGCCCCCTGCACCCACGACCCCAAGCACCGCGATAACTCCAAGCTGTGTCACCAAGCGCATGGGCGTCGTCACTCCGACAGAACAAAGTTACCCGAGCTTCGGGGCATTATGCCCGCAAAGCCGGACATTTCCGTTTCACCAGCAAATTCCTGACCAATCTCGTCCGTATTCGGGGGTGGGCGGGATCGACCGGAAAAATCGTAGGGAATTTAGACTGGGGGTGTCGGGTTGAGAAGAGGTCGGGGGTTACAATACGTCACCGCCGGACGGCATGTCGGTTCGTTTCGACGGATACGGTATCTCATTACTGTCTCGACGGCACATCCGATGCCCCGTAAAACTGTTTGTAACAGGAGGGCGGTCGGATGAGCGACGCGCTTTACCGCCGCAAGGCGGTTGCCGGCCGGCCGTTGTTTCGCGAGGGCGATCCGCCCGACGCGGCCTACATCGTCGAAAAAGGCTCGGTCGAAATCTTCACCGAGCACGCGGGCACTCGCACGCGATTGACCGTGTTGGGGCCGGGCGAGATTTTCGGCGAAATGGCCCTGATCGACGATTCGCCGCGCTCGGCGTCGGCCTTGTGCCTGGAGAACTGCGAATTCATCGTCGTCGAGCGGGCACACATCAAACGCGAAATCGCGGCCGCATCGCCGTTGGTTTCGGTGTTGGTTCGGACCTTGATCCATCGCTTGCGTGTGGCGACCTCGACGACCCCGCTAGGGCCCACGCCCTTGGCTCTCGATGATACCGCGCGGGTCATCGCGCGGATCAAGGGCGAGCACGAAATCCGCCGCGCGGTGGACGAGGGGGAACTCGTGCCCTATCTGCAGCCGATCGTCGATTTGGCGACCGGTCGCGCCGTGGGGTTCGAGGCGCTGGTGCGC
>JADCGK010000232.1 GCA_020249045.1 Azospirillum sp.
TCGAAGTTCGGGAATGTCGATGCCGCCCGGCCGGTCGCGCGCGACTTCTTGAAGCCGGTCGGGGTCGGTTATCCGCAACCGGCGGTCGGGAAGCTGCTCGATCATGCCGTCCTCGCGAAAGCGTGCGAGCGCCCGGCAAACGGTTTCAATCCGCGTACCGAGATAATCGGCGATATCCGCACGCGGATACCCGAAGTCGATCGTTTCCTTTCCCTCGGCTCGGTGGAGCTCGGCGATAAACCACGCGAATCGTGCAACGACGGATTTGCGGCTGATGACCGCGAGAAGTACGAGGGCCATATCAGCGAAGATCGTTTCGAAGGGCCGATCGACCGCGCAAGCGATCGCGCTCTCGTGATCCTTAGCGATACGGCAATCGTTCACCGCTTCGAGTGTGCAGGGCCAGGTCCTATCCGCGCCGAGGCATAGCGTTGCGGGGGCCCGCACAAAACCGAGTATCTGGCGCGTACCGTCTTCGGAAAAGCGTACGGCGCGCAAGACCCCCTTTTGCAGCCGCACGCAGCCAGAACCCTGGTCGCCCTCCCAGAAAACGATACCATCATGCAGGACGTTATATGTTGGCGATAGCGAAGGCCGGTCGGCGTGCGGACCGGGGCGCGCGCGCGGCGTTGGCGATGGATGGAGGGGGGCGGTGGGGATCCTCGCCGACCGATACAGGGAATGCATGTTTTTCTCCCTTGTCATTATGCGAAGCAACTCACCACAAGGCGCGGCGCGGTAATATCCGCTTGAAGGACGATCTTCGCGCATGGCAACTCGTCCTCACGACTAAGCTTTTTGGATTAGCCATTCCGGCCACTTATTGCTGAGAAAGCTTTCGGGTAAACGTTTCTTATGGAAGGGGGGCGCGGCCATGGCGGGACATAAGACTTCATCGCCGTCTCCAAGAGTGGGAGACGAAGTGGACATGTTGTCCGTCGCAAAGCCGATCAGCGCCGCCCTGGCGGGAAAGCGGATCGCCGTCTTGGCACCTGACCGAATACTAGCGCTCGCCTGGAGCGTCGCATGCACGCGCCAAGGTGCCGCGCCTGTCGTCCGTGGGGCTACGTTCGACGAGCCGGAGGACGGACTCGATGGGGCGCTGGTCAGCGCACGCGGCGAGGATCTTGCGCCGATGATCGACGGTATCGCACGCATTGAAGCTCGCCGTGGCGCTTCGTTGCCGTGCGTGATCGTCCTCGATGCCGCGTGCGACGCGACGGAGGCCGCCTTCAGTCTCGACCGACCTTGGATTCCCTATCCGGTGCACGAGGATTACGTACTTGCCGCGTTGTCCGGATTGCTCGGCCGCATGGCGGCATGCTGATCGAGTTCGCGGCGCGCGGCTAATGCGATTTGCGCGCGCGAATGGACGCCGAGAATGCGCATCAGCGCGGCGACGTGAACCTTGACCGTTGATTCGGCGATGTTCAGCACGCGCGCGATAGCCTTATTGGATTGTCCCTCGGCCAGATGCCGAAGCACGTCGGCCTGCCGTGCGGTGTAGGTCCGCGAATCGCCACCGTGATAATGCGCCGTGTCGGCTGAACCGACGGTCGCAAGCGAAGGCGGAACGTAGATACGACCCGCGAGTACGTCACGCAAAGCTGCCTTGGCCTCCGCTTCCGATTGCGATTGCACGATGTAACCGAAGAATCCGGCGGCGAGCGCGGCGAGGATCGACGCACGCCGCGCCGTTTCGGAAAGCGCGACGAGCCGCGGCGCTTGCGCGCGTGGGAAAGCCTCGCGCAGCGCGAAGAAGTCCATCGTGTCGTCGATAAGAGGATCAATGAGCACCAACTCGGCGGCGCCCAAGCCCTGCAATGCCGCTTTGGCTTGTTTCACATCGGCGCAATCAACGACCCGTGCCGACGGATCGATCTCCGTCAGGATGTCGGCTATTCCTCGCCGATAGACGCTATGCCGTGCGATCAAAACGAAATTCGCCATCGGCAACCCCGCGCTTCCGGCACTGCCGCCGGTTCGGTCAAACATGACACAACGCGGTAATTAACGCAGCAGGTTACGAACGCATAGCTGGATATCAAAGGTGGCATCGGATGATCGTCGCATGACAAAGCAGTAGGAGATCATTTGCCATTCTTCTCGTGCGTCCTGCGCTCACTAGATTGACCATCGAGTCGATATGTTGCTGTTATTGTTGAGCTATGAACACGAGAGTACTTTATCTCATGGCTGTATTTCGCCGCTGTGCCGTCCTAAGCTCTCACACTTTGCGAATCACATCGCTCGCGAGGTTCATCGCCGTTTCGGCAGCGCTTCGCCGTTGCGGATCCATTCGCCGTACCGGCGGCCGATCTCCGCCGGCGGCGTTTTGGTCAGATCGCCGACGTGTTCGAGAACAATCGAGTCTGCAAGACTATTGGAAATCGCGACGCGCAGATCCCCAAGTGCGCGGGCGGGCGCCACCAAGGCGAGGTGCCGGAACTTTCCGTCGCGATGACAAGCGTCCGCTTCGGCCACCACGTGCGAAAGGAAGCGCCGTTGCTCCAGCATTTGCAGCTTGCGCGGTTCCCAGGTCGCGCTACTGGCGGTCTTGCCGCGCAGACCATGGACTAGGATGGGTTTGCTGGTCCCGATATCGGAGTCCCGCCGCGGCGGCGCTTCGAATCGGAACGCTGGAACGAGTTCGAATGCGCCGAGCCGCTCGGCATCGCTCAGCGCGAAGGCCTTGCGCGCGTCGGCGACCAAAATCCATGTCGATCCACCGGTCATGACGCTATCTTTCCGTGCTGGCGGTTTAGCCGTCGATCCCGGGCGTCAGATGTTTGAGCCCGCTATCAAGGTTCCTCGCCAAATGCCGCATTCGGGCGACATAGTCCCCGGATCGCATCGTGGCGCATTCGGCCGCGAGCATTCGAGCGAGTGCCCACTCCTTCGGATCGAAGTCGCCGCGCCCGA
>JADCGK010000233.1 GCA_020249045.1 Azospirillum sp.
CCATCGGCGTCGAGATGGACGAGGAAGGCCTGCTCCCCGACGCGCTGGAGGCCGCCTGCCGCCAGCACGCGCCCAAGGCGCTTTACGCGCTGCCCACCTTCCAGAACCCGACCACGGCGTTGATGTCGCTCGAGCGGCGCAAGGCGATCATCGACGTTTGCCGCCGGCACGGAGTCGCCATCGTCGAGGACGACATCTACGGCTTCTTCGACGAAACCTCGCCGCCTTTGGCCGCACTCGCCCCCGACCAGACCGTGTTCATCACGAGCCTGTCGAAATCGGTGGCACCGGGCTTGCGGCTCGGCTACGTGCACGGCCCCGAAGCAGTGATCCAGCGCGCGACGGCCGCGATCCGCGCATCGACCTTCATGACGACGCCGCTGATCGCCGAACTCGCCACGCGGTTGATCCGTTCGGGCGACGCGCTGGCGGCCGGGCGCTATCACATCGCGCTGGCCAAACGACGGCAGTTGATCGCCGCGCGCCATTTCGCGGGCCACGACTATCGCGGCCACGCGCGCGCCTTCCACATCTGGCTGAAGCTTCCCGAACCCTGGCGGCGCGAGGAGTTCGCCGAGGTCGCGCGCCGGCGCGGCGTGGGCGTGGCGCCGGCCAACGCCTTCGCCGTCGGCCGCGCACCGATACCCCACGCCGTGCGCATCGCGCTGACCCAACCCGACCGCGACGAGGATCTGGAACGCGCGCTCGCCACGCTGGTCGAGATCCTGGCCGAACCGCCCGAAGGCGCGCTGCCGATGGTGTGAGATACGCGCGTCAGCGCTCGAACGGGTGCGCGTGGTCGAGCGGCCCATGGCCGCCGCCGAACCCCGGCGCCTTTTCGATGGCGCGCTGGACATAGTGCCGCGCGCGCGCCACCGCGGTCTCCAGATCGAGTTTTTGCGCGAGGCCCGCGGCGATCGCCGAGGCCAACGTGCAGCCCGTGCCGTGCGTCGCCTTGGATTTGATGCGCGGGGATTCGAACGTGACGGTGCCGTCGCCCGTGGCGAGAACGTCGATCAGCGCGTCGCCCTCCAGATGGCCGCCCTTCAACAGCACGGCCGGGCAGCCGAGCGTCAGCAGCGTCTGCGCCGCATGGCGCATGTCGCGCGCATCGCGGATCGTCAGCCCGGACAGCGCCTCGGCCTCGGGCAGGTTCGGCGTGACGAGCGTGGCCAATACCGGCAAGCGCCGCTTGAGCGTGGCGACCGCGTCGGGCTGCAACAGCGGATAGCCGCCTTTGGCGAACATCACCGGATCGACGACGAGCTTCACGCCGGGGGCTTCGGCCTCCAACGCGTCGGCGACGGCGTCGATGGTGGCGGAATCGTGCAGCATGCCCGTCTTGATCGCGTCCGCGCCGATGTCGCGCAGCACCACGCGGATCTGTTGGGCGATGAAGGCGGGCGGCACCGGATGCACGCCGTGCACGCCGTGGGTGTCTTGCGCGGTCAGGGCGGTGATCGCGGTCGCGGCATAGGCCGCGTGCGCGGTCACGGTTTTGATGTCGGCCTGGATGCCGGCCCCGCCGCCCGAATCCGACCCCGCAACGATCAGTACGCGTCCTTGCATGGCGTCCTACTCCGCGATCCCGCGCGGTCGCGCACGCTTTTGCGGGCCCGAGACGGGGTTCGCACCGCCCCCCGCTTCGGCCATCGGCGCGGGTGCGGAGGCTTTGCGCCCGCCGGCCATTGTGCCGCCCGCGGCGAGCAAAGCCTCCACGATGCCGCCGACCGCCGACTTGACGGCCGCCGCGGTGGGGCCTTCGGCCATCACGCGGACCAGCGGTTCGGTGCCGGATTTGCGGATCAGAACGCGCCCTTCGCGACCGAGCGCGTCGCGCGAAGCGGCGATCGCCGCTTCGATGCGCGGATCGTCGAGCGGCGGCGCGCCCGCGAAGCGGACGTTCTCCAGCAATTGGGGAAACGGGTCGAACACGTGCCCGACCTCGCTGGCGCGCTTGCCCGATTGGATCATTGTCGCGAGCATCTGCAGCCCCGCGATCAGCCCGTCGCCGGTGGTGGCGTAGTCCGCGAGGATGACGTGGCCCGATTGCTCCCCGCCGAGATTGGCATCGAGTTCGCGCATCGTCTCCAGCACATAGCGGTCGCCGACCTTCGCGCGCGCGAGCACGATGCCCGCGCGCTCGCACCAGCGCTCGAGGCCGAGATTGGACATCACCGTCGCGACGACCGTGTCTTTGCGCAGCCGGCCCTCGGCCTTCCAAACGCGTGCGATCGACGCCAGCACCTGATCGCCGTCGATCAAGCGGCCGTTCTCGTCCACCAACTGAAGGCGGTCCGCGTCGCCGTCGAGCGCGAGGCCGACATGCGCGCCATGGGTCACCACGGCGGCCTGCAGGGCTTCGACATGCGTCGCCCCGCACGCGCGATTGATGTTGAAGCCGTCGGGGTCGACGGCGATCGGCACGATGTCGGCGCCCAATTCCCACAAGACCGTTGGGGCGACGCGATAGGCGGCCCCGTTCGCGCAGTCCACGACGACCTTCAGCCCGTCCAAGCGCAGGCCCTTGGGGAAGGTCGCCTTGGCGATTTCGATGTAGCGGCCGGGCGCGTCCTCCAACCGGCGCGCGCGGCCGAGCTTGTCGGGCGAGACGCGGCCATCGGGATCGCCGATCACGCGCTCGATCTCGGCTTCGAGTTCGTCCGACAGCTTGAAGCCGTCGGCCCCGAACAACTTGATGCCGTTGTCGTGATGCGGATTGTGCGACGCCGAGATCATCACGCCCAGATCCGCGCGCAGCGAGCGCGTGAGCATCGCGACCGCGGGCGTGGGCATGGGACCGAGCAGCACGACGTCCATGCCGATCGACGTGAACCCGGCGGCGAGCGCGGGTTCGAACATGTAGCCCGACAGCCGCGTATCCTTGCCGATCACCACGCGCGGACGGTGGTGGTTTTGGCGCAGCACCTTGCCCGCGGCGATCGCCACGGCCATGGCGGTTTCCGCCGTCATCGGCGCGGCGTTGGCCTGGCCGCGAATCCCGTCGGTTCCGAAAAGCTTGCGCATCAAAGGGCTTATAGGCGCGGGGGGCCGCCCCGTAAAGTCACGCCTTGTTGCGTTCGGTTTCGATCGCCCGCCAGACCTTCAAGGCCTGCACGGTCGCCGCGACATCGTGCACGCGCAGGATGTCCGCCCCGCGCGCGACCGCAGCCAGCGCCGCGGCGATCGATCCGGGCAAGCGCTCCTTCGGCGGCTCGTCCTTCGACAGCTTCCCGATGAAACTTTTGCGCGACGCGCCGACCAGCACCGCCACGCCCAACGCGGTGAGCGTGTCGAGACGCGCGATCAGGCGGGCGTTGTGCGCCACCGACTTGCCGAAGCCGATCCCCGGATCGACGCAAAGATCGGCGCGCGCGATCCCGGCCGTTTCGCACGCCGCCAGCCGGCGCGCGAGAAACGCCGCGACCTCGCGCGGCGCATCGTCGTAGCGCGGATCGGTCTGCATGGTGCGCGGGGTTCCGAGCATGTGCATCAGCACGGCCCCGCACCCGCGCCCGGCGACCAGTTCCACGGCACCCGGCGCTGCGAGCGCCGTCACGTCGTTGACGATCGTGGCACCCGCGTCGAGCGCCGCCTTCATCGTATCGACATGGCGCGTATCGACCGAAACCACCGCGCCCGCCCGCACGAGCGCGTCGATCGCCGGCAGGATGCGGGCACGCTCTTCGGCGGGCGATACCGGATCCGCGCCGGGGCGCGTCGACTCCCCGCCGATATCGAGGATGTCGGCCCCTTCGTCGAGCATGCGAAGCCCGGCGGCGATCGCCGCCTCGGTGCCGAAATTGTCGCCGCCGTCGGAGAAGGAGTCGGGCGTGGCGTTGACGATTCCCATCACCAACGGGCGGTCGAGGACAAAACTATGGAATCGGCGGGCCATGGGGGCCGCACTCTATCCCAGGCGTGGCCTCGGACGTCAGGCGAAGAAATCGTAGGTCTTGCCGACGCCGAACTCGACCAGCTCGGGCGCGTTGACGCGCGGCGGGTCGAAAAACGACCGCGGCGTCCACGGCGCGTCGCTTTTCAGCATCGAGGCGATACCCGCCTGATAATCCAAAGACATCGTTCCGAAGGACATATTGTCCGGCAGCGTCGCCATGTTTCTCGCTCCATCGTCTCGCGGGCGTTTCTCGCCAGCTTGATCTTTATATCATAGGTGCTCTTCGGCGCCAAATCCCCGCGAATGAGGGGGCGAAAACGCGGGCCCCGCCCCCCGGCGGACCGTCGGGTCCGCGCGGGCCTTGGCGGGGCCCTTTTCGTTTCGGGGATGCGGCGGGATCGCAAGCGACCACGCCGCATCCACCCACCCGGGGCTTCAAGCCCCAGGCTTTGTCGTGCCGATACTCGCCGACCGGGTCGCGCTCGCGCGCGGTGCTCCGGGCTGACGGGCCCAGTTCCGACGATTCGGACTGCGGCGCGGCGCGTGTCGCGTATGCGAGGCTTTCCGCGGCGACGGCCGGATCGCCGAGTAGGCGACATTCGGCGTCCATTTCGATCCGGCCCCTGCCCCGTCTTCCGACGGCCGGGCACCGGGATCGTCTCCTTCCGCCGGTTCCGCCGGAATCCGGGGGCGTGTCGGACCTTGCCGGGCGGCGAAGCGGCTGATTTTCGGCGGCCGTAACGACGCGACGCCGTTCCCGAGGGCGGCCGAAGGGGCGTTGGGCGCAATGGGGGAACCGGCGACATCGCGCCGGTACGCTCATTCGCGGAACGTCCGTTTCCAGGCCTCGGGTGCGGAGCCGGCGACGATGCCGGTCGTCAGATCGACGTCGGTGGAGTCATGCCGTTTTCGGACACCTCCCCGCTGATCGCAGCCGACCCCTCGCGCGGGATCGGATTCCCTGCCCCTCGATGACGGAGCGTCGCAAGGAACCCGCCGCACGCCCGGTTCGCACCCGGCGGTTGGGATCGCGATCGGCGACGATCCCCAACGGAAAAAGCATACCTCAAACCGGATCGGATTTGGAGTCGGGCGGCCGGGTTGTGGATAAGGCGACGCGATCGACGCAAGCCCACCGATGGCGCGCGACAAGATCACCCGCTTTTCGCGCGCGCGATGTAGTCCGGCAATTTGCGGCCCGTAAGATCCCGCCACCCCAGGCCGAGGAAAAAACGCGGCATCAGGTTCGAGAGGCCCCGGAATCCGTCATGCACGAGCGTGAGGCGCGTTCGCGTCGCCGACAACGCGGTTAGATCGAACGTGACCGTGGTGTCGAGGGGCCCGCCCTTCCAACTCAGCACCAGCCGCTCCGGCGGCACGATCTCCAAGACCTTCGCGTGGACGATGCCGTCGAAGCCCGGCGCCGGCTTGGTTCGGAAGGTGAACCCATGTCCGAGAACCGGCTGGAAATCGTTGGGCATCAGCCAAGCGGCCAACGCTTGGCTGTCGGCGATCGCGGCCCAAACATCCTCGCGCGGATGATCGTAGATGCGGGTCAGTCGGATCGCTCGCATCATACGCCTCTCGATTCCTTCCGCTTGAGATGGACGGCAAGGGCGTCGAGCCGATCGTTCCAAAACGCCCGATACTTGGCGAGCCACGCCGCGACCTCGGCAAGCTCCGACGGGTTCGTCGAATAAAAACAGTTGCGCCCTTCACGCCGCTCTCCGACGAGGCCCGCCAATCGCAGAACCCGCAGATGCTGGGAGACGGTCGGCTGCCGCACGCCCAGCAACGCGGTCAGCTGCCCGACGGTTTGTTCCCCGGCCATCATGGCATCGAGCATCTTGCGGCGATTGGGGTCGGCGATCGCACGAAATGCATCCTGGTCGTTGGCCACATATCCCATGCGGCTTCTCCATCGGCGGTGTTCGCCGGACAACATATAGGCATTTACCTATGTATTGTCCAGCACGAGATTTCAAATCGATGGGGCGGTCGACGCGCCCTTGCCCGGCGCCGCCCGATTTGCCCGCTTTCCCTCGAACCGGGGGGAAAGCGCCGGCGGCGCCTCAAGCGACGTTCAGGCCGATGCTGCGGTAGTGGCGAAGCGCGCCAGGATGGAAAGGCAGAACCCGGTTGTGGACCGCATTCGCGGCGGTCGTCTCGGGCGACAACCCGGCGGGCGCAAGCGCCGCTTGGACGATCGCTTGAGCCCGCTCGGCGGGCAGTCTTTCGTTCGCGACGACGAAGTTCCACGCCGCGACACTCGCGAAGGACGCGGTTTGCCCGCGATAGGTGCCGGGTGGGACGATTGCGGGCGCGAAAATCGCGTGCCGCTCCACGAGCCTTGCGAGCTCCCACGCCGACAAGCCGAACACCCGCGCGCCAATCCGGTCCACGAGATCGGCGATGGCCGGAATCGGCGATGCCGCGCCGATCCATAGTGCGTCGATCGCGCCCGATACCAGACCATCCGCAAGATCCGCGTAAGACCCATGGACGATTTTCGCGTCGAGATAAACATCCGCCGCAACGCGCGCGAACATCGCCGCGTCGGCTCCCCCGCGAGGGCCCACGCCGACGGTGCGGCGGTCGAGTTCGACCAGGCGCGTGGGCCCGTTGGCGCGAACGGCAATTTGATAGGTCGACCGATACATGGCGAAAAGCGCCCGCACCCCGGCGACCGCGGGATCCGATGCGGCGCCGGCCGCACCCGTCAAATCGAGATAGGCGGGCAGAAAAGCCAGTCCGATGGCCTCGGGATCGGCCGCCACGACGCGCAGATTCTCGACGCTGCCAGCCGTTTCACGGGCCTCGACGGCGCCCAGCCCCGCACCGCTCAGGCGTGCGGCGAGCGCTTGCGCGTAGGGAAGGAACGCACCGCCCCGGGCACCGCCCAGAACGCGCAGCACGCCACTCGCCTTTGCGACCGCCGGAAAGGCCAGCGCCGCCGCGACGAAGCGCCGGCGCGATAACTGAAAGCGATCCAAACGAGACTTCGACAAAGGACTCGGTTCCCGGTACGGCGAACGCGCGGGCATCGCGTGCGGATGATCGCGCGACCGCCGGGCTTCGTATCCGGGATACTGAACCGAAACGCTGAATAATCGGTGAACCGAGGCGGCGCAAGGCGGCGAATGCCACTCCCCGGACATCGCCTGACCGCCGCGACGGCGTCCGCCGGACATGTTCAAAGTGAATACATTTTGGCCGATGCGGCTTGCTTCCGGGATGGCAGACCCGCACTCTGGCACCGGTCCCACGAAGCCCGCCCGCACCCGCCGCCCGGATGTTCAGCCTCGCATTGCAAGATCGCTCGGAAAGACGGGCCTCCCTCCTCGCCGGCGTCCTGCTGCTGCTGCTGACCATCGCCGCGGCGGCGACGTTCGTGTTGATCGCGGAGGACAAGAACGCCCGAACGCGGCTGGATCGCGACCTGCGCCATCGCGCCGATCTGCACGAAGCATACATCCGCGCCAATGTCCTGACGATCGATCAAGCCTTGCAGGCGTTGCGCGCGCAAATCGTGGACGAGGGCGTTCCGCCCGATTTGCGGGCGTGGGTCGCCGCGCGCGGAATGCTGCGGGAGCCGCTGTTCCAATTCGCCGTCGCGGACCGGCAGGGACGCCTCGTCGCCTCCAGCGAGTTCGGCAGCAATACCGGGATCGATCTTTCGGACCGCCGCCACATCCGCGTTCATCTGGATGGAAATGCAGATCGCATCTATTTCAGCGAACCCCTGGTCGGGCGTGCGTCGGGACGGCTTTCGATCAACGTCACGCGCCCCGTGTTCGAGGGCGACGAGAAGGTCGGGGGCGTCGTCGTCGCGTCGGTCAATCCCCGATTCTTCTCGGCCTACCTCCAGGATTTCTCCTTTCCGGGCGAATATGTCGCCAAACTCGTCGGAAGCGAAGGCGGCATCCGGGCGCGTTCGGATCAAGAAAATGCGAATCCCGGGGGCAGCATCAAGGATCCGACGTTGCTCGAACAATTGATGTCGCGGGCAGCGGGCGTGATGCTCGCGTCGTTCGGAACCGAGGGCCGCCGGCATCTGGTCGCCTATCGCCCGGTCGAAGGTTACGACCTCTACGTCACGGTTGGCGTGGACGCCGCCTATCTCGAAGCGGAGGCCTCCGCCCAGCGTCAAACCATCATCGGATTCACCCTGTTGACGGCACTTCTGGTCGTCGCGATGGGGATCGCTTACGACCGCATCGCCTCGATCAACGCCGAAGCGTCCGCGCTGCGCGCCCGGTCGGAGGAGCGCGAAACGCAAATCAGGAAAATGGGAAGTCTGCTGTCCGACTGCGACGCCATCATGCTGCGCATCGACGGCAACGGCCGGATCCTGGACGCAAATCCCGCCTTTCGGGCGGTCTTCGGGACTCTGCCCGGTGTTGACGACGTCGCCGCATTGGTCGCCAAAGCCGTCGCCGCCCCCCGGTTTCCGTTCAGAACGTCGGGTTACGCGAAGGATGCGCACGGCACCCGACGCGAGTTCATCTGGAGCTGGATCAAACTGCCGAACGAGGATGCGCACCGCGAGGAGTTTCTGGGCGTCGCGGTCGACCACACCGAGATCCGACAGCAGGAGTTGATGCTGATCCACGCCTCGAAGCTCGCATCGCTGGGCCGCCAATCGGCGTCGATCTGCCACGAGCTGGCGCAGCCGCTCAATGTGGTGTCGCTTGGCCTCGACAATCTTCGCCGCGATGTCCTCGCCGACGGCCCCCTCGAGGGCAAACTCAAACGGCTCGACCGGCTGACGGCCAATGTTCGACGTGCGGGCAAGATTCTGGACCGGTTCCGAGCGCTTGCGCGGGCACCCTCGCGTCCGCTTGAGGTTCTGCTCCTGCGCATGACCGTGCTGGCAGCGGTCGACGCGATGGCCGATCCGTTCCATCTGGAGGATATCCGCGTCGAGTTCCGGGCGACTGCCGATCCCGTCGTCCGCGCCAACGCCCTCGAACTCGAGCAGGTTTTCGTCAACATTCTGACCAACGCGAAGGACGCCATCGTCGGCAGAGCCGGTGGCGCAGGCCCCCGGCTCGTCGTCGTTTCGCTCGATCTTTCGAGCGATGGAAAATCCGCCGAGGTCGGCTTCCGCGACAACGGCGGCGGCTTGCCCGAGGAATTGCTGAGATTCGGCGTCCGGCCGTTCTCGTCGACGAAGGAAGCGCAAGGCGGCATCGGCCTCGGGCTCGCCATTTCCGACGCGACGATACGCTCGCTGGGCGGCGAGCTCAGATTCGAGAACGTCGAGGGGGGCGCCATGTTCACCGTCTCGATTCCGATCCAGCACGCCGTTTCCGCTCCGGAGGAGATCAAATGTCTTTGAGCCTGCGCCCGCATGACGACAGCCCCGAGACGATGGTCGGAGGTGCCGACAAAGTGCGCATCCTCGTCGTCGACGACGAATTCGAGGCGGTCCAGGAAGTGGCCGACACGCTCGCGAATTTCGGCTTCGAAGCGAAGACGGCCTCGGACTATCGCTCCGCAATCCAGGAGTTTCTGCTCGACGACTCCATCGGTGTCGTGGTCGCCGACATCCACATGCCCGTCCATGACGGGGTCTCGCTCGCCAAGGCGCTTCGGAGTTCCGGCGAGCGCGGCGAGGCCTGCCAGATCGTGTTCGTGACCGGCCACCCTGCCCTTGCGACGGCCGTGGAAGCGATCAAGACCAAAGTCTCGGCCTATCTGACAAAGCCCGTCGATCCGGTGGAATTGAACGCCGCCGTGGGCACGGCCGTCGATCAGTATCGTCGCGCTCGCGCCGATCGCGCGGAGAAGACCGCGATCCTCGATATCGTTCGGCGCGTGCTCGAAGCGAAAGAAGCGCCGGCACCGACGGCAAGACCCGAAGCGTCGGCCGCGACCGAGGGAAGCCTCGAATCCCGTCGGACGGCGCAAGTCGAGATGTTGCTGAAGATACGCGACATGCGGGCTGCCTATTTGCCCAGCGACGTCTTCGGCGATCCGGCTTGGTTCATGATCTTGGATCTCTACCTTTCCGGCTTGCGCGGCAGGAAAGTCTCGGTTTCCAGCCTTTGCCTCGCCTCCGGCGGCAGCCAGACGACGTCCCTGCGGCGCGTCCACGATCTGGTCCGATTGGGCATCGTCCTGCGCGAAGAGGATCCGCGCGACCGGCGCCGCGCCTATCTCGTGCTGTCCGACGAAGCCATCGCGCACCTAGAGGCGATGCTGGACAGATTGCGGGAGACGGCCGCACCGGCGCCCGACGCGCCGGTCGTCTAACGGCAACGCACCAGCCGTGTACCGGCCGCCATCGCGGCCATGTTGCGCGGTATGCCATCCGACACTTCGACGCGTTGGATCTGCAACGCCGAGCCCGAGGAGTCGATTCTGACCGTCTGAACCAACCGGGCGCCGCCCATGGAAACGATCACTTTGATCGCTTGGCCTTCGACGCGCTCGTAGCTCGCCGGAAACGACGAAGCGAGCGCACCCGCGACGATCTCGACCTTGCCGCGCGCAAACACCACACGGCCCTGCTCGCAAGATTCGAGCGAGCCTGCCCAGCCTCCGGCGAGCGGATCGGGCGGGGCGCTCAAAACCCGCGCGGACTGGACCTCCAAATCGAATACCGGCGGCAGCGCGCGCAACGCGCCGTAGATCAACGCACAGACCGCGGCACCGGCCAACGCCAAGCCGATATTGCGCCGGGTCCGGCTTTTCTCGGCTTTCGTGCCCGCGTTCTTCGCGGCGGCGATCTCCCCGGGCAGCGCGGTCTCGGCGAACTTTTTGGCCGCAGGTATCGCCGACGTTTCGGCGGCGCTCGGCGCGCCGCTCCAGACTTTGCAATGATGCGAATAGCCCTCGGCAACGACCGTCATCTCGATCGATACGCGCATGGCCTGATCGAGCTGCCGGTACATGTCCGGCTCGAACGCCATCCGCAGCTTGCCGGCGGTGCCGCATGCCCAGTCGGCCGCCTCGTCCAAGGCGTGGAAACGCTTGGAGGCGAGCGGTTCGGAGAACGCCACCAGATCGACCCGGATGTCCGTTCGAACGGCGTGGGGATCCATGCCGACGAGCATATATCAATCCCGGTCGATCCGCCTGGTCCCGAACGCCGAACCGCCGACGCAAGACGAGTTCAAATCCATTCGCAGTTCGGGAATGCGGATCGCCGTTTCGCCGGATCGGCGGCGCCGATAAGTCGCGCTTAAGGATAAGCTTCAGTTCGAACCGCATTCGCCTTTTCGCAGGGCACTCGACATCCGATATTCGGCGGGAACCGGCCCTTGGCCGACCGTTGAAGCGGGGACGCCATCTTGCGTACAAGCGACTTGCCGATCCTGTTGGTCGAAAGCGACGCAGCCCAAGCCGCCGAAATCCGCGATTCGTTGGCGGCACGCGGACGAACGGTTCAAGTCGCGGACGCGCGGGACCCGATCGGACCGGACATCGTACCGTGGCCGACCTTCAACCTCGTCCTCGACGTCGACGGATCGGACCGACCGCATGCGGACATGGCCGCGATTTTAAGCGCGTACACCCCCGCCCAGGTGCCGCGCGTGGTCGTGCTGATGGAGGGCACGTCCCTCCTCGAGCGTCTCGACCTCTTGCGCGATGCGCGGATCCGCGTGCTGATCAAGCCGGTCGAGGCCGACGAGCTTTTCGAAGCGCTCCGCGCCGTCTAGTGGTTCGGCGCTTCAAGCCGACGCATGGCGCGCCGCGCGCGCCGCACGCGTGACCGTAAGGATACGCGCGATCTTCGCGTCGTCGATGGGCTTGGCGATGACTTCGACGTCGGGCAAGCCCGAAACGGCATCCGTCACCGCCTCCCGCGGGTCCGACGTAACGATGAAAAACGGCAATTCGCCCGGCTTATAGGCCCCACGGCTCGCGCGGACGAGATCCACGCCCGAAATGCCCGGCATATTGTTGTCCGTGACGACGCCGTCGTAGTCGCACGCGGATAGCTTCAGGATCGCATCGCAACCGTTCAGCGCGAAATCGCACCGATGGCCGCGGGCGACGAGCATCGCGACGTGCAGATGAAGCACGGATTCGCTGTCGTCGACGACAAGGAAAGCGAGCGTATCGCCCATGACTGCAGCCTACGCGAGTACTCCGCGCGGGCAACCACGATCGGGTTCGTTCCGATTTGCATATAGCGAAACCGCATCGCGTCCCGGCGTCGCCCCCCTTACACGAGGGTGGACAGCGCCAGGAAGAACACGCGAAAATCCCGTTCATACGGTCGGCCGGGTTAGCTCAGCGGTAGAGCAGCGGTTTTGTAAGACGGCGCTCGCCTCGCGAAAGCTTGTTTTTATTGGGTTCTCAAGTGGCGCTTATTGCCCGGAGTGCCTGGGTTTACCCGGGGAGTCCCACCGTAAATTTCGTTTGAACAACGTAGCGGATTCGACCGGGCCGCAAACCCAACGCCGAGCCGCGCCCCCCGCTGCGATCAGTTGATTGGGCAATGACGGACTGAGAAATCCGACTACCGCACGAAAAACCTTAGACTATCTCGAGTTCCGTGGACACCGAGATTGGTGTCGCACTGGAACCGGAGGATAATCATGGGACAGAGAAGACACTTTTCCGCAAGTTCAAGCTCAAAGCGGTGAAGCTAGCGCGGGAACGCGGCGTATCGGCCGCGCAAGCGTGTCGGGATCTTGATCGACGCGAGAATGTGCTGAGGAATTGGATGCGGCAGCAGTCCGCCAATCCGAAGAGTTTGTTTCTGGGCCACGGGCAGATGTAGCCCGAGCGTTAGGAAACCCGCATCACAGGTACTCGACGCATGGCTATAAGAGCCCGACAGCCTTCGAGGCAGAGATGCGAATAGCTCAACTACGTGTCCGCGGAACCCAGGGCAGCCCACATTTCCCATGGACGGACTCGGTATTGGGGCATTCATGAAGACTGCCGAGGCCACAACGCCCACACCTGACGTATCAATAGTTCTCGTGATTGCACTGATGAAGTCTTCGGCGTGCGCGTCGGCATCCTTGGCTTCGTCCTCCCGATCGGCGATTTGCATCGGCTCGACGAAATTCGCACGAAAGCGGTCGACACAGCGTGGGGCGCTTTCCGCCGTATGCGCGATAAGGGATTGTAGCATCCGCTGAAGCGTCAAGACCCGACGCTCCAAATCAGTGCGCTCGGGCGCCGGGGCGCAATTCTCGAACGCCGTGGGGTGGTCTCCCATATAAAAGACGCGGGAAAAACCTGCCCGAGCGTCCGGCACACCAAGACACAACTCTACGAAATCACAATTGCAATCTCAAATTTGAAATAATAATTCTTTTTGCGAGCTCGACCGAGCTAATCTTCTTCCAGTCGAGTTCCGGCAACATCTTGCGAAGTTCGTCCTCGGAGTGGCTAAAGAAATCGATCGAGCCAAATATCCGATCAACATTAACGCCATCCTCCGAGAGCGGCAGCGCCACGTGCTCAACGTCGAGCGTCACGCCGCTCTGGGTAGTAATTGCCGACTCGTCGACAACGGGTAACTTCATCTGCACCTTATAGACAAGATTTCGGCGCCACTCCTCCTCCCAACCGCCAATCTGCAAATCGAGCAGCATCTTTCCAGTGCCATCCTGCTGCAAACGCTCGGTCAGGGAGGTACCCATCAATCTAAACTTGAACCAAATGCCAAGTTCATCGCGCATAACTTCCGCAATGTAAATGTAGGGTAACTCCGGAAGCAGATCGAGGGGTATCACGTCCGGCTGCATCTCAATCCGAGTGGGCATCGACTTCCTTCCGCAAGCGGCCACCCAATGTGCGTAGACGTGTGCGTTGCGTCGACTCGCGAGGACAAGTCGCATGATCAGCCTCAAACGTTTGGGGTTTGTCGCTTCGGATCATCATCGAAGCTCAATTGCAGACCACAGTACAGCATTGACGACTTCACCGATACGCCGATCTCACTGCTTAAAAACCACAGCGCCGGCCGCTCATCAGCAGGGTGAAGCCGATTGACGTCGATCAATCTGCTGCCATTCCGATGTGGAACGGTGTGTTGGCACTAGCGAATTCGACCTTACCTTCGTCCTGGAGGATTCTTGCACAGAAGCACTGGCGCTGAGAGGGCCTCAACGCATCCAGATTGCAGCTCCGAGGGGCTGGCTGTGGATTGACGACTGCTCGTGCGTTCGTTAACGGCCGGAGCGGCCAAGGCACGTCGGGAGCTACGACTTCGTCTCAGTACAGAAGCACAACGGTGGGTAATTTTGTCTGCCTACGCTAATCGACGAGTTCACCCCAGAGAGCCTTGCACTCCGGGTGGCACGTCAGATTTGCGCCTCCGGCATCGTCAAAGCTTATGCCGACGCGATTCTGAAGCACGTCATTCCCACTCACATACGTTCAGACAACAGCCGAGAGATGACGGCAAGGATCGTCCAAGATCGACTCGCCCAGATCGCGCGAAGACACTTTTCGTCGCGCACGATAGCCAATGGAAGACTAGCTACTGTGAGAGCTGTGTCGGCAAACCTCGCAAAGATTTGCTCAACGGCGAGATCATCTAAGCTCTTAAGAAGGCAAAGACATCTTCAAGCAATGACATCGTTACTACGCTGAGAAAAGCTCGCACGCGCCGCTCGGATGTCGGCCGCCAATGCCGGAGATGTTCAGCCAAATCTAATCCTTTGAACAAGCCCAAGAAGTGCAGAACTCACTTGCTTGTCTCGGCTGAAGACTTCGTGCAGGTCAGAGACCTATGGCAAGCGTTCGACGCCGAGCAGGCCCAACGCGGGAGCGCTCTATGCCCGGCTGCATCGGGCAAAGTTGATCGACGTCAATGCGTTCATCCCGTCCGCCGCGCTAACCTTGCTGATCGGAAGGAGCCGCGCCTTGGATACGATCCCGACGCCTTCGACCCACACGAACGAACGCAAGGACGCCGTCGAAAGTCGAACGACATCGGCGATTGGCCATAGGGAAAACTCCGACGCCCCCATCGTCAGCCTCCCGCTCGACCGCTTAGTCCATGCGTGGCAAGCGCAGTTCACCGGGGGCATTTCGCCCGCGGCCGTGATGGAAGCTTTCGCGGATTGGTCCATTCACTTCCTCAACGCACCGGGCAAACAGGCCGAACAGTTCCAGAAGGCCGCGCGAAAGTGGCTCCGCTTCTGGAGTTACGCCATCCATGCGCCAGTCGATCCGAAAACGCCTCCAATGATCGTGCCGCTGCCGGGAGATCGCCGATTCGACGACCCAGATTGGCGAACCCTGCCATTCTCGCTATTCGCGCAGGGGTTCCTCTTCACGCAACAATGGTGGCATAAGGCCACCACTGACGTGAGCGGCGTATCGCCCCGCCACGCGGAAATCGTGCATTTCGCGATCCGGCAGGTTCTCGACGCCATGTCGCCGTCGAACTTCCTCGCGACAAACCCGGAAGTTCTGCGTGTGACATTTGAGCGAGGGGGCGAAAATCTTTGGCGTGGCGCTACGAATTGGATCGAGGACGCTGAGCGTGTTGTTTTGGGGCGTCCGGCCGTCGGCGTCGAAGCCTTTCGCGTCGGCATCGACGTCGCCGCGACGCCGGGAAAGGTCGTTTATCGGAATCGATTGATCGAACTGATCCGTTACGCGCCGACCGCCACGACGTCGTTCCCGAACCCGGTACTGATCGTGCCAGCGTGGATCATGAAGTACTACATTCTGGATCTGTCGGCGACGAACAGTCTCGTGCGATACCTGGTCGATCGTGGATACGATGTCTTCATGATTTCGTGGTGGAATCCCTCCGAAGGTGACCGCGACCTCGGGATGGACGACTATCTCGAATTGGGAGCGTTGAAAGCCATCGAGATCGTACGCGCGATCGTGCCGGGCGCGCCCAATATCCACGCCGTCGGCTACTGCCTCGGGGGAACCCTGCTTTCTATCGCGGCCGCGAAGCTCACGCAGGCCTGTAATGACGGCATCAGATCGCTAACGCTATTCGCCGCACAAACTGATTTCACCGAGGCGGGCGAACTGATGCTGTTCATCAACGACAGCCAAGTCACCTGGCTTGAAGACATGATGTGGGACCAAGGCTACCTCGACACGCACCAGATGGCCGGCGCATTCCAGCTACTGCGTTCAAACGATCTGATCTGGTCGACAATGGTTCGGCAGTATCTGCTCGGCAAGCGCGCGCCGATGTCGGACCTTATGGCGTGGAACGCCGACGCGACGCGTCTTCCCTACCGCATGCACTCGGAGTATCTGCGGCATCTTTTTCTCGAGAACGACCTCGCGGCCGGACGTTTTCGGGTCCGCGGCGAGTCCGTTTCACTCGCGAACATAAAGGTTCCGATCTTCGTGGTGTCCACGACGCGCGACCATATCGCGCCGTGGCGGTCGGTTTTCAAGATCACATGGCTCGCCCAGTCCGACGTCACGATGGTGCTCGCCAGTGGTGGCCACAACGCTGGAATCGTCAGCGCGCCCGCATCGGACGGCGCCCGCCGCGCCGGCCGCGAATATCGAATCGGCACGATCGCGCGCGGGGATCACCGTTTGGATCCGGACGCTTGGCTGGTCCGTGCGACGCGGCACGAGGGATCCTGGTGGCCCGCCTGGGCAAATTGGCTGGAAGCGTGGTCCGGCGAACGCATCGACGCAGCAAGGATGCACGCCTCGAACGGCGAGCATCCGCCGCTTGGAGATGCGCCGGGAACCTACGTGCTCACGCGCTGAACTTGCCGCCCGCACGGGTCGAGATCGCCTTGGCGGTTTGCACGGCCAAAAACACCGCTAGGCCGCTTGCCAGCACCAGCGCCAAATCGTCGACATGGAGCGACCCGAACCCGAACAACCTAGCCATCGCGGGTACGGAGAGTCCTAGTCCGAGCGCCACCACCACGAAGGCGAGAATCGGTGGCAATGCCGGATTGGGCCTAGCCAGCGCGACCCGGATGGACGGCGAAAAAGACCTGTTGGCGAACACGAGAGACAGGGCCACGGCGACCAGTGTGGCGAACGCCAGGGCGCGCAGCTCGGCGGCGGGCATGTCGAGCCACAAGCCGCCGGCATAAACGCCGGACACGACGAGCAGTCCAACCACCCCTTGCGCGAAGCTCCACGCCATCAGGCGGAACGAAAACAGTGGCGCATCCGGATCGGAGGGCGGCCTGTCCATCACGTTCGCCTCCTCTGGTTCGGCCTCAAAGCACAGCGAGCAGACCGGATCGATCACCATTTCAAGAATCGCGACATGGATGGGGCCGAGGACCGGTGGCGCGCCCAACAGGGGCGGCAACAGCGCTAGCCCGGCGATCGGCACGTGGACCGCCACGATGAACGCGATCGCCTTGAGAAGATTGTCGTGGATCCGTCGCCCAAGGCGAATCGCCTTTACGATCGAGCCGAAATCGTCGTCGAGCAGTACGATCGCGGAGGCTTCGCGCGCCACGTCCGTTCCCCGCCCGCCCATCGCGACGCCGATATGCGCCGCAGCAAGTGCCGGCGCATCATTCACGCCATCGCCGGTCATGGCGACGATCTGGCCGTCGGCCTTGAGCGCCTTCACGATCCGCAGCTTCTGCTCCGGCATAATCCGGGCAAACACGCAGCCCGCGCGCGCCGCGCTCGCGATCCGCGTATCGTCCATACGGTCGAGATCGGCACCGACGATCGCTTCGGGGGCGCGCAAATCCGCCGCGCGCGCGACAGCCAGGGCTGTGGCCGGGTGGTCGCCGGTTATCATAGTCACGGCTATACCGGCGTCGTGACATTCAGCGATCGCCTCGCGCACGCCCTCGCGCAACGGGTCCGCGAACCCAATCAAACCGGCGAACCGGAACGGGAACTCGGACGGCGAGTCCGGTAAGGGCTCCGACGTCCAGGTCGCGCGCGCTACACCCAGGACCCGCAGGCCTTGCTCCGCCATCTGAGCGAGCTGCAATTCGAGCGCCGCGAACGCTGGCCCGTCCATCCGGCAAAGCCCCGCAATCGCCTCGGGCGCACCTTTAGCCGCGACGACGTACCCGCCATCGCCGCTCGCCCAAGCTTGCGTGAGCGCAAGGAGATCGGGCTGGAGTCCGTAGAGCCGGACGGCGGTTCCCGGCGCCGTCTTGCGTAGCTCGCCGATCGCGCGATCCATCGGATCGCTTGAATCGGTCGGGCATGCGCGGACCAACGTGTCGATCAGTTCATCAAAAGCCTGTGCGGCTTCGCCGCCGGCGTCGCGCCGCCAAACGGCGGAGCCGGGAAGGTAGAGTTCGACCGCGCGCATCCGGTTCCAGGTCAACGTGCCGGTCTTGTCGGCACACAGGATCGTCGCAGATCCGAGCGTTTCGATCGAAGCCGCCTTTCGCGTCAAAACGCGCGCGAGAGAGAGCCGCCACGCGCCCATTGCCATGAAAACGGTGAGGACGACGGGGAATTCCTCCGGCAACATCGACATGCCGATTGCGATCGCGGTCAAACCGGCGTCGAGCCAATCCCCGCCGACCCGGCCGTACATCACGAACGCCGCTAGGCTGACGCAAATGCTGATCGTCGCGAAGATCGCAACGGCCCGCTTTGTCTGCGTGCGCAGTCGCGGCGGCTCTGACTCAACGCGCGCCAAGGACGCGCCGATCCGTCCGATCTCGCTGCGCGCGCCGGTCGCGACGACTTTGCAGATCCCCTCGCCCGCCACGATCAGCGACCCGGCAAACACGACGCATAAACCGTCGCCGCCGGGCCGGATTGTACCGATGTCGACGTCGCCATCGTTCTCGCGTTTCGCGACCGGAAGGGATTCCCCGGTGAGCAACGACTCGTCGGCCCGAAGATCACGGGCGCGGACGACGATCGCGTCCGCAGCAACGCGATCGCCCGCGCCGACGACGAGCGCGTCCCCGCGCACAACCTCGCGGCCGGCGATCCGGACGCGCGCGCCATCGCGCACGACGACTGCGCGTGGACTCGCCAGGTCACGCAGCGCTTCGAGGACGCGCTCGGTACGGATCTCCTGCACCAGCGTCATGGTCACCGACAGAGCGGCAAACGCGATCAGGATGCCGCCCTCAGTGGCGCTGCCGATGGCAAGATAGATGCCGCCGGCAGCAAGCAGCAACGCGAGCATCGGCTCGCTCAAGGTCTCCCGCACGATCCGCAAAGTCGACCGGCGGTCCGGTTTGGGAAGGTCGTTCGGACCTTCCGCCGCAAGCCGGCCGCGCGCTTCGGCGGACGTCAGTCCCGGAATTTGGGCCGGGGGATGGGGCCTTGTCGTTGCCGCGAGGTCGGTGGTTTCCGGCTCCATACGAACTCCCCTCTCAGCAGACGGCGATCTCACTCTACACCGCCAGTGGAAAATCGTCCGATGAATTGACGCCGGTCAAAGCGTCAAGATGTGGACACGGCAAGGTATGCGAACGGCAACTCGAGAGAAGGTCGATCTTCGGTGTCCGCCCGCCGTTGCGTTCGTGCTCATAGGGGGCGGTTGGATTGGCGTCGTACCGTTGGCTGCCAGAATGGTCAGTACGTGCCCAGTCTATTTGATGATGGGCGTCTCGACATGCAGCACGGCGTGAGCGCGATGGGCTCTTGTCAGTGGCCGGCCGAACCTCAACGGAGGATCTAGATCGTGCCAGTATTCGACGACCGGAGCGCAGCGGGTCGGCAACTCGCCGCGGATCTCGCGACTCGAGGATATCGGGACCCCGTGGTGCTGGCGGTGCCGCGCGGCGGTGTGCCCGTGGCGCGAGAGATCGCGCGCACCCTGAAGGCACCGCTCGATCTGATCGTCGTGCGTAAAGTCGGGTTTCCGGGGCGCCCCGAACTCGCCGTCGCCGCGATCGTGGATGGCGATGCGCCCCGGATCGCCTGGAATCGCGAACTTCTGGAAGCCGAGAGGTTGTCCCCGTCCGATTTCGACGCGGCGATTCGCGCCGAAACGAAAGAGCTGGCGCGCCGCCGGCGCGCATATCTCTGCGACCGCACGCGCGTATCGGTCGCCGGCCGGACCGCGATCGTCGTCGACGACGGCGCTGCGACGGGCGCGAGCCTGCGCGCAGCCTTGATGGGGCTGCGTCGGTTGCGACCGCGCGCGATTGTCGTCGCAATCCCAGTCGGATCGGCGCAGGCGATTGCCGAGTTGACGGACGCGGACGAAGTAGTTTGCCTCCGGCGGCCGTATCCGTTCGTCGCCGTGGGCGCGCACTACGCGGATTTCCGCCAAGTCTGCGACGCCGAAGTGACGGCGCTGCTCGATGTGGCTGTCCCGACGCACATCGAGATCGATCGATAGGAACTGCGTGTTCGGGACCGAAAGCGTACCAAGGACGAGGCGGACCCCAACAGCCCAAAGGAAGCCACCAATGCGCGTCGCCAACTTGGACGTATTCGACAACACCCCAGGAGACCGGCATTTGGCCCATTGATATCGCCGTCGCGCTGAGCCCGGGCGCCATCTCGCGTGGCACGTTCTCCGGGCGTTGGTACGCATCATGCGCGATCAGCTTCCGCTCGCATTGGCGATTCACTTGGGTGCGCAAGCGTCGCGACTCATACGCGACACCTTAGCCAAATTGATCCAAGGGTTGTGGCCAGAAGTGTCCGCGCGCGCGGGCGGAATCGCGCACTGAGCGAACGGTAGGAGAAGCGGTATGCCCAGAGAATCGATATGGATCTTGTTCGCCGACGGCGGCCGCGCCTTCGCGCTGGCGAATACCGAGGCGTCCAACAAGTTCGAACCCGTCTCCGATTTTCGGTTCGAAGGGTTTCACGGGCGGGACGCGGATTTCGGATCGGATCGACCGGTCCACACGCACGCCTTGTCGGGGCGCACGGCCGGCTCGACTTCCAGCGAGGCCGGAAAACTTGTCCGGATCGAGCATCGCAAGTTCTTGCGGCAAGTAATCGAGGCGGCCGACAAGCGGCATCGTGATGGCGCCTTCCAGCATTTGGCGCTTGTAGCCCCGGCGCGCGCACTTGGAGACCTGCGCGTTGCGTTGCCGAACGCGCTCGCCGAGTCCGTCATCCTGGAAGTCGTGGCCGACTACACGAAGATGCCGCCGCACGAAATCGGACCGAAGATTTTGCGTCTGTTGCGACCGAGACCCGCTTAAGGCGGGCTTTGACCTCCGTCAATCACGCAAAAACGGCCCTCGCCTACACTCCGCGCTCAATACGAGGAGATGCCCCCATGACAAAGTCAAAATTGGATAGGGCTCACACCCACTCGTCCGACGCGTTGGCGGAAAACGCTAGGTTCGGGGCCGGCGTGACCGACATGCTGCAACTTCAGCAGGCAGTCGCCGAAGCGACGCAAGAAATCCTGTCGACTGCAACGCGCTTCGGGATGCGGCGGATAGCCGCAGTCGGAGAATACGCGACGACGCTTGGCGCCTGTAAGTTGCCGGCCGACGTCGCAATGGCGAATTTCGCGTACTGGCAACGCTATCTCGCCGATATCGCCGAGCATTTGCAAGAAGCGGTCAAAACGACGCATGAACGCGCCGAAGGCGGGCTCAAGCTCGCCGCGGAATAGGTTCGCGAGATTTTGGAGCCCCACCGGACTCGTTCGAGGCATGATTTCGAGGTAAACTCCTACCTTGAGGCGACAATGCTTGGGTAGGGAGAACGGCGTGGCGAGTTTCGTCGTCGCGATGGAGCCGACCCTTTTTCGGCGCGGCCTTACGAGCGCATTGGAGTCAATCGACCCGCTGACGCGCGTCATACCTGCGTCGAGCGTGACGGAGGCCGCTGCCGCGATAGCCCGGTCCGACGCCGTCGATTTGGTGCTGATCGATCCACGGATCGCCGGAGATCTCGATTTCGTCGAGTTGATGCGGGCATTGGAGACGAAGGACGCGCCACATGTTGCGGCCGTCGGAGCTTCCGTACGACGCGAGGACGTTTTGTCGGCGCTTGCGGCCGGCTTCTACGGCTATATCGCCCAATGCCAGTCGGAGTCGGAAGTCGTCGGCGCCATCCGAGACATGCTGGCCGGCCGGATCTACGTGCCGCCGTTTCTGGCGGAGATCGGATCGGAACGGCGGCCGGAGCCATCGAAGCGCGGACGGCCGGCGTTCACTGGCCGGCAGGTCGATGTGCTGCGCGTGCTGGCGAAAGGCAAGTCCAACAAAAGCATCGCGCGGGAGCTATCTATCGCCGAGTCTACCGTGAAGGTGCATGTCGGAGCGATCATGCGATTGCTCGACGTACACTCGCGCGCCGAAGTTGCGTTGGTCGCGCAGCGCGAGATCGATCAATTGCCGGACTCACGGGTCATCGCGGCTGCCAACGCGGCCAAGACAAAGTCTTCGTGAATCGGCCATGCCATCCAACGCAACTTGGCGCCAGCACGGTCGATGATCTTGCCGTCGGTCAAACGATGAATGACGACAATCTGCGGGCAGATAGAGCTACGACGAAAATCAGCGACATCCTCAATGGAAAATACCCGCGCCAAATCGTTTGCTGCGCCGCCGACGACCAACCCGTGGCAATCTCTCGGTAAGTCGCCAACCATCCCGTAGTCGGGCCAAAGGCTAGTCCGTCCGCCGAACTCGGCGCAGGCCCTTGTCAAGATTTCCGTCAGAACCGCACCGGGATCGACAACAGCGATATGCTTGTCCCGCAAACCGGCGTTCAGGGTACGATATCCCGAGTTGTACCGAGCCGAAGCGGTGCAGCGCGAAAGGGCCGGACTACTGGAAGTCGCGCGGCGAGGCGTTAGCGTATTCAAGTGTTTTCACCGTAACGTTCGTCGTGCGTTTAACCGCAAGAAAAACTATCACGAGATTTAATCGTGACGAAACTTGGGAACGACCTAGTCCGAGAGTCCTAGTCCTTTTCTCGTCCGCGGTACGGGACGACCTAGTCAGTCCGGCTGATATCTCGCGTTGCAGGAACATGCTTCCTTCATTCGAGAAATGGGGGATGCCAACATGAAGTTCGCGGACACGCGCGTGACCCTATCGCCTCTCTCCCTCGAAACCGCGCCGCATCGAAGACAGGATCCCGGGGCCAACCTTGGCACCCTTCAGCACGTCGCCAAGGACGCGGTTCTGTATTGGGAAGGCGACTCCGGCGGGGGTTGCTTGCGATTGCACGACGGAGTTTTGCGCGCAGTTCGCTACACCGATGACGGCGCACGGCAGGTCGTAGGGTTCTTCTGGCCCACGGAACTTCTCCATTTGGGCAAGGGCGAGACTTATCATTGCACCATCGAAGCGGTCACCGATTGCCAGATCGCGTCGCTGTCCGGGGACGGGCAGAGCGACGTCGGCCTCCACGAAGTCCTGATGGACAAAGCGATCGCAACGCTCAGCGTGGTCGGCTGCAAGTCGGTCATATCGCGCGTTGCCTGGTTTCTCCTCGAGCTATCGCGACGGGAGAACGGCGCCGACGGGACGATCGGCTTCGACTTTCCGCGTGCCGATCTGGCGGATTATCTCGGCACGCGGACCGAGACCGTTTGCCGGATGTTGGCCCAGTTCCGGGAAAGGGGGTTGGTCGAACCACTCGAGCCGCGCCGTCTGCGCATTCTCGACGCCCTGGGTTTGGCGGCGCTGGCACACGACCGATTGGTAGAATGACGGGGATGGTCCACCAAGACGCTGCGGCAGCGACGCGTTCGGTTGACCTGACTGAGCTTTTGAACCGCGCCGGGTGAGACACTACTCCATCGCGATCAACGGTTCGAGTGGCTTGATCTGCCCAACCGTCACCGGCGCTTGCGGCCGATATCCAAGCGACGAGTGAGGTCGCTTCTAGTTGTCGTGCATGCGCCACATTTCGTTGATGACTGTTCCCGTCTTTAGGCTGTAGACGCTCTCGCCGTTGCGCAGCTCATCCCTCATATCTCCGTTGAAACTCTCGCAGCAGCCATTTTCCCAAGGGCCATCAGACTCGATGAGAAGCGTTTTCGAGCCGATCTGCGCAAGCCACTCCCGAACAACCTTGGCCTTCATGACCTAACCGGATGATTTCGGACTAAGCTGACTGAGATAATCAGGTTGGAAAGGAAGGCCGAAGATGCCGAAAAAACGGAACAACGCCGAGCAGGCGGTCATGAAGCTTCGCCAGATCGACGTGCCGGTGGCGCAAGGCCGAACGGGTGTTCAGGTCTGCAAGGAACAAGAGCTCTCCGAGTAGAGCTATTGCCGCTGGTGCAAAGAGTATTGCGGCCTCGATATCGAGAAAGTGAAGCGCCTCAATGAACAGGAACGGGAGAACGCTCGGCTGAAGCGACTGGCCGCGGACCTGTCGCTGGAGGAGCAGATCCTGAAGGCGCGAACGTGTACGTTCGCAGGCGAGGTAAACTTGTAGCGCCAAATCACCGCCATCCCTAGGGCTGCATTCGCCGTATCGACCTGGGTGCGGGCGAGCGCTTCCTCGCGACCGCCCGGCGAAAGCGCCCGCAGGCGCAGCCAGGCCGCCGCGGCTTGCGTGAGCGCCACAGCGCGCGCGCGTGGCCTCGACCTGGATCGACGCCTCCCGCGTTACGAGGCGGTCAAGATCGGCAATTTGCTTGAACCGCACGTGCGCTTGCGCCAGCGCCGCTTACGCCTGCTCGATGGCCGCATCGAACTCACGCGCGTCGAGCAGCGCGAGGATGGCGCTCGCACGCACGCGCACGCCCTCGGCGACCGGTACGTCGGTCACCTTCTCCACGATCTGCGCGGCGATGTCCACGCGACATGGCGATTGCACATGTCCGCCGGCTACAACTGTTCGCACCCATTCGCCCCGGATCACACGGAGCACAGGCGCCTTCTCGGCCGGCACGACGCCCGGCGCGAACCATAGCCCCGCCGCCGCGATCGGCGCGGGCGCGAGAAGCGCCGGGCGTGGCCCGCGGCTAAGCGCGAGCCATTCCTGCGCCGTTCAAATCGCGCCGTAGGCGTAGGTGAGGTTCATAGGTTCGAGGTCGTCAACCACGCGCTTCACACCGGGCACGCCCTTCGCGAGAACATGCAGCGCTTTGCGCTGATCATTACTCTCGATGAAGCCGTGGAACTGTACAACACCGCCATCGACGACGACGTTGACCATACGGCCAGGCGACCAATTCGCGTCCCGCATCAGGGCTTCGACCTCGTCGAGAATGGCGCCGTCCGCGCGGTCGATCCCGGCCGGTGCGGGCTCCTGCGCCAGAACGCGCAGTATATCCGATCGGGTTAACACGCCCGTCGGCCGGCCCGCGTCGAGCACAAGGAGCCGGTGAATACCTTTCTTGATCATCAACGCCGCCGCCTCAGCGAGCGAAGCGTTGGGTGCTATGGCCACGATGTTGCCCGTCATCACGTCGCCTGCTGTCTGGCCGTAAGACTTCACGAACTCCCTCGCTTCGGTCTGACGACTCGCGATGACCGAGCGCCACCACGGCTTGTCCGCGAGTGTTTGCGTTTCCGGCCGCGCGATCAGATCGGATTCGCTGACGATTCCGATCGCTTTTCCATCGGGAAAAACGACCGGCGCTCCACCGATTCCCTTGTCGGTCAGCAAGGCCGCCACCTGCCGCACGGGCATATCGACGGGAAAGGTTACGACGTCCTTGGTCATCGCATCAGCGACTTTCATAAGAGCTTCTCCCCTTCTCGGATTTTCGGACAAGGCTGTTACTGCGCGGCTTGCTGGCGAACTTTCGCGAGCGAGCCGTTGGTAGCATTCGTGAGTTCCTGCGCCTGTTCCGCGACATCGCCCAAGTAGCGGCGGAGATAAACGACGTTCGCCGAAGCGATATCGGCGGGCGACTTGCAGCCGGTCAACTGGGCTGCGTAGTCGCTGACTGCCGAAATACGGCGGATGCCGAAACGCGCGGAACTCGTCAGAAGTTCCTGCGCCGCTTCGATCATCGCGCGCTGGAGGGCGGAGAACTCGGCGAGGCCGTCGGGCAGCGTGCTTTCGCCGCCGCCATGTATCGGGGTCGTGGGGTGCGCGGTTTTGGTCATGCGGATGTCTCCTTGCTCCGTCACGCAAGACTAACGGCTGATGCCGCGCGTCTATTGACCGACGTCAACGCCCGATGTGCGCTCCCTTTCCGGTACCGGCCATAGCGCGCGGATACCGACGGGAAGCGCTCGGCGTACCTTCTGCACCTCGCCGGCCGACACATGCCGGCCAATCGTGGCGAAGACCGCGCCGATGGCGCCCACGGCGTCGATCGGCCGTACACCTCCGAGATTGTTCGCGACCGATACTGCGAAGTCCTCGGGCGAACGGCTCGGACGATCGACCGCCCCCGGCACCCATTGGTCATAATAGGCGCCGCGGACGAGCAGCGGCATTTGCGCCCCCAGATGCACGGCAAGTTCCAGCGGCAGCCTGTCACGCGTGGCGCGCAGCACCGCCCCCATGACCCGCCAAGCGCAATGCCGGTCGATCTCGGCGGCAAGGCAGATGTCCTTGAGCCAGATATTCGTCTCTTGCAGCGTCGTATCGAAGACCTCAAGACCGGTGGCGCTCATAACCCCATCCTCGTTCAGGTGCGAACACGCAACGCTAGCGCCACCGGGGCTCGGCCCTATTGACGACGATCAACGGACCATCTGTCGCCGGAGCTTTACGAGGCGCGGGCGGCCCGCGCGGCAACGGCCGCCGGGGCGTGCATGTAGTCGCGTACGAGCGGCACGGCATCGACCGACCGGGCAAGCTGCACTTGGAAGACGACATGCCCCTGAAAGCGGAAGGCGCATTCGCTGCCGGCCAGATAGAATTCCCACATACGGCAAAACCGCTCGTCGTAGAGCGCCGCGATGGCGGCGCGGTTAGCAGCGAAGCGCGCGCGCCAATGGCGCAACGTTTCGGCGTAATGCAGGCGCCAAATTTCGATATCGGTTGTCCACAGCCCGGCGCGTTCGATCGCCGGCATTGTTTCGGACAGGGAGGGCGAATAGCCGCCGGGGAAGATGTATTTGCGGATCCATGGGTTGGTCGTGCCCGGCCCGTCCGCCCGGCCGATGAAATGGATAAGGGCAACGCCGTCTTGCGTCAGACGATCGCGGATACGTGCGAAAAAGCCTTCGTAATTGGGTATGCCGACATGCTCGAACATGCCGACCGAGACGATGCGATCGAAACTGCCGGCGAGCTCGCGATAATCGGCAAGCTCGAAGCGGACGCGATCTGCGAGACCGGCTTCCAGAGCCCGGCGCCGGGCATGCCCTAGCTGCTCCTCGGATAGCGTGATGCCGAGCACATCGACCTTGGCCGCGCGTGCGATATCAAGTGCAAACCCGCCCCAACCGCAACCGATATCGAGTACGCTTTGGCCGTCGCGTAACACTAGCTTGGCGACAATATGGCGCTTTTTGGCGGCCTGAGCGGCTTCGAGCGACATGTCCGGCTGCTCGAAATACGCGCAAGAGTACTGCAGATCACTGTCGAGAAACCGTGTGTAGAGCCCGCGCGATAGATCATAATGATGCGCGACGTTGGCGCGGGAACGCGCGATCGGATTGGCTTGGTGCAAACGACGTAGCCAGTATGCGTAACGCGCCCGTAGCTCTTCGACAGGCCCACCGATGCTCGAATTCGCAGCGTTCCGCGCGATCAGCGCCAGCAGATCGTAGATCGTGCCTTCTTCGATGATCAGGCATCCGTCCATATAGGCTTCGCCTGCGTAGCGGCCCGGGTCGAGCGCGATTTTCGCATCTGTCCAGTGATCAGCGATCCGGACCACGACGGGCGGCGCGTCGGGCGACGCCGAGGTGCGGGACTCACCCAAAATCGTGGTCCGGTCGCCGGGCCCGATCAGGGTCAACCGGCCCCGTCGGACTAACGGTGCGAGAAGAAGCCCAAGCAGCATGGGCGGTCGCTCACGTCCCCTTGGGATAGACGGTGCAGGTCGAAATCCCGAGTATCTTGTAGGCTGGGCAGTTGCCCGCCAGGGCGGTCGCGATCGGTACGACCCCGAGCCAGCCGAGCCAATGCCAAGCGCCGATCCCCTCCGCACCGGGCAGATAGCCGTCCAATCCCGAGATCAAGCCGCCGAGCGCGTAGGCGAGCATGACGGCCCCCACGATCAGGCGAATGACGACATCGACGGTCCCGATATTGCGCTCCATAACTGCCTCCCCTCCAAAAGTGCCACCCGACGCGCCAAGCGCCGAAGTTCGTTGGAGGAAGTCTCCGCCACTGCGGTCGTTGCCATCATGACCTCCGTCAATTGCGGCAAATACCCCAATTTCGACCGGGCTTACATCGCCAAACCTGAGATCGCGGACTACGTCCAAGACGCAGCGCTGGCCTGACCGCGCGATATCTCCGCCGACAACATGTTCGCCCGAAGCTCTCCCACTGTTCGTTCCAACTCTTTGGTGGACAAGCCAGCGGAAAACACGAGAGAATCGAAGTAGGTCGCCTAGTTAGCCGGGTTAGCTCAGCGGTAGAGCAGCGGTTTTGTAAACCGAAGGTCGGGGGTTCAATCCCCTCACCCGGCACCGGCCG